>JAAZDK010000154.1 GCA_012512855.1 Clostridiales bacterium | reverse complement strand
TTTTTTGAGCACCGATATCGATGCTCTATTTGTCATGCAGTTTTCAAGGTACTGATATTTGTAAAACCATATACCCTTACGTTATAAAAAAATCCATTTTAGACTTGACTTTTAATAGTTAGTCTTTTTAAATTCTTCTAAAGCATTATAGTACTCACTCATATCAAATTCCTTAAAGCTCATTTCATTTTTCCCCCTTAATGTCTTATCAATTAGTTCAATCAAATTGTTAAGCCGATTGCGCTTTAGTATAAGCAGCTTTTTTTGATTTTCCAAAATCCTGGTTTTGTCATAGTCAGAACTATACAGAATTTTCTTTACTTCTTTCAGTGGCATTTCAAGCTCTTTATAAAACATAATTTGCTGCAAAAGCATAAGGGCTTCATCGTTATAAAGCCGATAACCGGAATCCGTTACCTTACTAGGTTTTAGCAAACCTATTTCATCATAATAGTGCAACATGCGCACACTTATTCCAGTCAATTCCGAAACCTGTTTTACAGTCCTCATACAGTACCTCCTATTGGTTAGTGTGCAAACCTGATAAAATTTTGCCGGCAGTCAATGTTATCAGTAACTAGCTTTGTACCCATCTTACACTATGACATCATGTGAGAGTCAACTATTTTTTCTCTCTATGTTAAGTTTTCTTGTAATACAATGGATTCCCATATAAAATTGAAAATAAGTAAAATATCAAATTCAGCGAACCTTTCTTTGATATTTTATACTTAGTAGATGCAAATCGATTTGCAGAGGTGTACAAATGATAGATAAACTTAGCGAGGAATTAATCGAAACTACTTATTTATACTGCTATAAGCGTCTCGGTAACAGACAGGATGCTGAGGACCTGGCACAGGAAATTCTTCTGGAAGCCTTAAAAGCAATACATGCCAATAAGGAAATCCACAGCTTTCATTCCTGGTTCTGGAGGATGGCAAAAAATCGTTATGCCAATTTCATAGCATTGCGCAATAATCGGCCTGTAGCGTTGGATAGTCAGGGCGGCCTTGCAGCCAATTTTATGAATCCGGATGAGGAGCTGATTCTGGAAGAGGAAATTTCCGAGCTGAACTTTTGCTTGTCCCGATTAGGAGCCATTTATCGGGAAATTATAATCCTGTTCTACCTAAAAAAATATTCCATACCTCAGATAGCAAAGGAACTAAATATTCCTGAGGGAACTGTGAAAAGGCGCCTTTTTGATGCTAAGAAAAATATTAGAGAAAGGTTTGATAATATGAGTAATACAGGACGTTCATCCTATGCTCCATCTCAATTAGACTGGTTCGGAGGCTACCGCTGTGCAGCAGCTTTTAGGGAACTTAAAAATCTGATGGCACAGCAAATCGTTATTTACTGTCGTTCTGAGGCAAGAAGTATCACTGAAATTGCTGATGAAATTGGTGTTGCCCCCGTATATCTTGAGCAGGAAATACATAGGCTTCTTGAGATTGACCTAATCAAGGAAGCTACTAAGGGGAAATATCTTACGAATTTTTGTGTATTTCCAAAGCAGCCCTATGTGGATGCACTCTATGTTGCAAGAAAGACATTCAAGGATATGGACTTGGACGCGAAAATAGTGGATGCACTATTCAAGATTAAGGACAAGCTTTTAGCATACGAGTTCTATGGAAATGATTTTGATTATGAGTATCTGCTATGGATATTCATAGTTTATGCTTGTGACAGGTTTGGTGCCGAAGCAAATAAGAATTATCTTCGCAGGTATGAGAAGCAATATCCGCTTGATAAAAATCGTACATACAGAATCACAGGAAGATTTACCCGTAGCGAAGAAACTATCGGCTATAGCAAGCTTGATAATTATAAATCTATGAATTGGTCCAATCTTCACAATATTTTTCAGACACCGGATTACGGAAGAATTGAATATATTAATGACTACGAATCCTCTCCATTTCCAATGGACAGAGATCATTGGGTTACAGAAAATAATGTATCGCTACTGATCAAGCTTTCCAAAAATCCCGATACCAGTTTGACTCCTTATGAGGAGGAAATGGCTGCTGATTTTATTAGTAAAGGCCTGTTATCAAAAACCGACACGGGATATCATGTAGAGATTCCAATTGTTCCAAATAAAGTATGGAAAGAGATGATTGAGCTTATAGGAACAACAGTAGCTCCGCTGGCTGAAAGCTATGAGAAGACCGTAACAAAAGCTTTGGAAAATACGCTACTACCCTATGTTCGAAAGGATCTTATGGAGGATTTCGTACATTGGAACATGCAGATGCTTCTTCAGCCTACAGGGCAGGTATTCCACTATGCATTGCATGAAAAAAAGATACTTATAACCCCTGACTCCTGGGATAGTTCAGCTGCCGGATTATGGATGGTAACCTACGATTAGAGGAATTTGAAGGCTTTCAGTAAATATATCTAAGTAAAATAAGCATATTTTATTACTAGGATTTGAATGGTATTGTAATAAAATATGCTTATACTAGATAAACAACTCATGAAAATTTTAACACACTGGAGGGTATATCAAAGAAATCTGTATGACAATTAATAAAATGTCACTGAAAAAGTTTTTCTATTGACAACGCTTTACCGAATAAAACAATGCAGAATTACAGACTCAGCGGCTCTGTAAATAATTTTGTGTAAACTTCGTTTACATAGACCATGATTTTCGGCTTAATTGCTTAACATTAAAGACCCAGAAACGCAGTCAAGGCAAGGGTTCTAGCCTTTACGGCATTTTTGGGTTTTATAAAATTCTGAGGTCTAAATCAACAAAAACACAAATTGAATTACAGTCTCAACTCAGCTCAAGAAAACGTCCCCCTTGCTTCAATTTTATTACTTAAACAAATGGCTCACATATAAAAGTTGGAAACCCAAATTCAGCCAGTTCCCTCTTAGCAGTGTCATCGATAGTTTCATTAACCTCTCTGTGCTCACCTGAAATTTCATATGTATTTCGTTCTATATGCTTGCAAAATACCCATTTACCATTTGACACTGCAATAATAACAGCAAATTTTAATGGAGAATCATCAACATAATCATAAAATTTCACTTCCATATGACAGTTATCTCCAAAAATTTACCTATCATTTCTCCTGAGATCTGATTTTATGCTAATGCAAGTTTTTATTAAATGAAGTGACTATGACCAATAGATATATACCGTCACTTTGTGTGATCATATTTTATATTAGAGCGAAATAAATTACACCCGATTATTCACTATGTCGACCTAAATCTCTGGACTGGTCCATTCCAGTTTTCTTTACGAATTTCTTCATACTCTCCATGTGCAAATTCATTTATTACTTTTCTCCAGAAAAGCTGTGCAGGTTTGTTGCTTTCCATTTCATCAACCTCCCATAAGCCTGGGAACTGTCGGAATACATAAAATGCTGCTTTCTTCCCTATCCCTAATCCTCGATATTTCTTCATTACGAAAAACTCTGCGATAGAGTAGCAATATTCCCCTAACTCATCTAAATATTCCCGACGGACGAGCACAAATCCTGCTATTTTCCCATCCACACTAAATATAAATGGATATCGTCCTTCCTCTGTCCAATATAAATCGAGATACTTATAGCCATATAGCCCATGTGAGTCAACATCATAAGGGCCAAATTCGGTAAAATCATAAATGTATAACTCCAAAAGATTACGTAAAACAGATTTGTCCTCAATAGGGACTTCCTTAATTTCAAAATTCATTCTTAATCTCCTATTCACTATTCTGCATTCAATGATTTCCCAAACTTAGCCTTCAAATAATCAGATATCAGCAATTAAGAAGTCTAAATTAATATATTTCCGAACGTACAAGAGACGTCATTTTGATATCTTTGCCCCTGGGAACATGACAAATGCTTTTTATAGTCTACAGGCTTTACACACAAATATCAACAACTTTTCATATCCAATTCCAATGTCATACTAGTTTTTCATCAGTTCTTAGTACATCAGTACCTGCAGCGTAGGCCTCAGTCATTTATGGCAGCCTTGATTGCTCCTGCAGCATGTATTCTAACAACACGGTTTAAATCACTGTCCGCAAAATTCATAATTTACTAATGAATGGCTGTACAGACTCAGGACATTTTTTCGCCATCACTCTGAATATCTCAGGTGCTTCCTTTCGTACTTTGTCTTCAGGATCACTCAGAAATGCAGCAAAGAAATCCATCCTGTTTTTAAATACATCAGACTTTGTTGTGGCAATATTCTCTGCTGCCCATATCAGATTGATGCGAACCTCAGGAGAAGGGGCGTTTTGTAAGGCTAACATTTCATCCAGATACGGTTTCCGACTGCTCGTTCACTGAAGCTATACATATGGCCTTTCATCTTTTATATATACCAAATGCCCTGTATTTTGAGTCAATCCAATTGATTCATAAACTTGCTCTTCCGCTTCCTCGACAATGTAAGCAGAAATAAAGGTATTTCCTAGCTTTCTTAATTCACTTATCAATAAATCTCCCATCCGTTTTGCGATTCCATATCTATCACATTCAATAATCGAACCATTATTATATTTTAAGTTATCACCCTGTAATTCACATTCCAGACAAAATTCCATAATATTCGCAGACAAACCATCAAACATCGCACGGATGATTCCAACAAGCTTGTCCTCATAAAATGCACCAACAATATAAGGATTAAATTTTAATGGTTTCACAGCATTTTCTTTGCCGTGGCCTAGCAATTAAAGCAAATGGTACCGGCGGAGAAATTTCTTATATGGATGAAAAAGAAGGGGCCTGTATTGCCAACTACAAATATATCAGCGAACATGGTTGGGCAGTAGTATCCTTCGACAGTGAACAAAATATTTATAGCAATACCATAAAGAATACGAAAGTGCTTGCAGCAATTTGCTACATATTTGTTATATTTATCAGCGCATCGTCTTTTGGAATGATTAAAGTGAGCATGAAGCCATTACGATATGCTGAAGAATCCATTATAAAGCTTGGAATTTAAAATTGCAAAAAAGCAGTAAATTGGAGCCATGGATTGGAACCAAGAGTGAAATCGGGCAGATAGCTACCGCAATGAATTCTTTGTACGAGGCGTTAGGGGAAATTGTTAATACCCTTAGCAAATGCTCTGCATCATTAAGTAAATCAGCCATTGCCATGCAGGACTCCTCGAGGGTACTGTTAGAATGTGTATCAGACAACTCAAAGGCGACGACAGTTTTTGCAGAACATACAGAAGAAGTTAATGAAGCAGTTACAAAAGTAGATTATGAGATAGCAGAGATTGCGCACGTAGTATCAACAGCAGAAGAAAGAATTCGTCAGGGTAATCAGCACAGTGGTGAGCTGCTTGAAAAAGTTGATCAAATGCAGAAGCTTGCAAATAGCTCTTTAAGAGCAATCAGTGAGAAAATAAAAGAGAAGCAGAAAGCAATTGAACGTGCCTTAAATGATTTACAATCATTGATGCGTATTGATGAGATGGCATCCCAGATTCTTTCCATTGCAAGCCAGACAAATCTCCTTTCATTAAATGCTTCGATTGATGCGGCAAGAGCCGGGGATGCCGGAAAAGGATTTGCGGTTGTAGCCGGAGAAATTGGTAATTTAGCTAATAGCTCATCTGAGGCAGCAACCCAGATTCAAGCAATATGCAATGAAACAAAAAATAATATAGAAAATATACAG
>JAAZDK010000153.1 GCA_012512855.1 Clostridiales bacterium | reverse complement strand
CAATGTGGAATTATTTGCTGACAATTTTGAACTCCAATTATGAGGAATGGAGGCTGCAGAATCCAAAAAAATCATATCTTGATTTCCCATTTTCACTTGAGAAGATGAGCAATTCCGGAGCCTTGTTCGACCTGGAAAAGCTTAATGATATAAGCAAGGAGGAGCTGAGTCGGATACCGGCGGAGCAAATATACAACAGCTGACTGGAATGGGCAAAGTAATGGAATAGTGGCAATTACCGGACGGATAAATGCACCTGATATCTGGGAAATCAGCAATGTGCTGGGAAAGAGATGTGTAACAGAAAGGATTAGAAATTGCTTATTATAGTTGGTGCCTGCCTGGTTTGGTATTTTGAAAAATGCTTATAAATGTGGTAGCATAATAATGAAAATTTGTTGTAGCAAATATATATATGAGATGGAAGGTAAGTGCTCTTATTGAAGTAATAATTTACTTTATGCCGAATGTAAACATGCAGGGGTAAGGCCGGAAATATAGATTGCAGAAAGGTGGTGTAATGATGCCAAATACTTATATTGCGATTGATCTGAAATCCTTCTATGCCTCTGTCGAGTGTATTGACAGAGGGCTAAATCCCCTTACTACAAATCTTGTAGTAGCTGATCCAAGCCGTACGGAAAAAACCATCTGCCTTGCCGTATCACCATCACTTAAGGCTTATGGAATATCCGGCAGGGCAAGGCTGTTTGAGGTCGAGCAAAAGCTTAAGGAGCTTAAGCAGCGTACAGGGAAGGAAGTGGAATATATCATTGCACCGCCCCGGATGGCTCGTTATATTGAGGTATCGGCGGATATATATGCCATTTACCTGAAATATATAAGCCCGGAGGATATTCATGTATACAGCATTGATGAGTGCTTTATGGATGTAAGCAATTATCTGAAGCTGTATCAGATGCCGGCCAGGGAGCTAGCGGCAAGGATTATTCATGATGTCCTAGATAATACGGGTATTACAGCTACGGCAGGAATAGGCAGCAATTTATATCTGAGTAAAATTGCCCTGGATATAGTAGCAAAGCACATGGATGCTGATGAAAAAGGTGTCCGCATAGGCGAACTTGATGAAATGAGCTACCGCAGACTCTTGTGGGATCACAGGCCTTTGACGGACTTTTGGCGGATTGGTGGAGGTATTGCCAAAAGGCTTGAGGATAACGGCATCTATACGATGGGGGACCTTGCAAGAGTATCAATTTATAATGAGGATTTGCTGTACAAGCTGTTTGGAGTAGATGCCGAGCTGCTGATTGACCATGCCTGGGGATATGAGCCATGCAGCATGAAGGATATTAAAGCCTATAAGCCACGCACAAACAGTATTTCTTCCGGACAGGTGCTGCATCAACCCTATGACTGTAGCAAGGGAAGGTTAGTTGTGAAGGAAATGACGGAGCTGCTGGTGCTTGAGCTGGTGGACAAGGGGATGGTGACCGACAGCCTGACCCTTACCATAGGCTATGACAGAAGCAATGTTGATGAAGGAAGATATAAGGGAGAAATTATCTATGATCGCTATGACAGGGCGCTTCCGAAATCTTCCCACGGTACGGCAAATCTCGGAGCCGCAAGCAGCAGTACCGAAAAAATAATGGCGGCGGTACTGGATTTGTATGACAAAATTGCAGATAAGAAATTACTAATCAGGCGTCTGAATATCAGTGCGAACAACCTTGTGGAAGAAAAATATAGGCAGTATGATTTGTTTACTGATCCGCAGAAGCTTGAAAAGGAGCGAAAAATGCAGGAAGCCATGCTAAATATAAAAAGGAAGTTCGGGAAGAATGCGATCTTAAGGGGCATGAATCTGGAGGAGGGGGCCACCACTAAGGAACGAAATCAGCAAATTGGAGGGCATAAGGCATAATCATTATAATCATAGAAAGGCGGTATTGTATGCAAAGGAATCCGCTGTCACTGAGGGAAACACACAAATATGATGATATTATTAATATGTCATATCCGCTTGAGTGCTCGGATAGAATTAAACACCCGAGAATGAGGGTGGAAGACCGGGCTAAGATATTTGCGCCTTTTGCAGCCTTAAAAGGCTATGAGGAGGCAATTGCAGCCAGGGAAAGGGTGGTTGTGCCCAAAATTGAATTGTCGGATGAATCAAAAGAGTATCTGGACAGGCAGCTGAAAAGGATCGAGCAGCTGCTGGCAGCAGGACAGCATCCAATGGTAACGGTTGTATATTTTCAAAGAAACAAGGCCGTATCAGAAGATTACGGAGAGTATATTAAGCTGACCGGTATGGTTGCCGGACGGGAGGAAACCTCGCGTATTCTGCAGATTATTGAAAAAAGGTTGCATTTTGAGAATATATATAAAATTGAGATAGAGGATACTGAGAGAAGTTAGCTGAGGCTTAACAAATTGAATTATAGCATAAAAGACAGTCAGGAAAACCCCGGGATATAATAGCGGAGCTTCCTGACTTATTTACTTGTGCCAAAATATGTTCACGAAGGCTCAAATATAAGAAAGCTTATGCTTATTGCAGATATATTAGGTTTATCAAAACATATATATAATAGCAAAAATGATAGTACACATATATAAGTCTGGCAGCTCATTCAGTCAAAAATTTCAGCATCATGGGCAAGATATTGCCGTCAGCGATCACCTGTATATTCTGATATTCCTTCTCCAGCTTAAGTACATTTTTGCGCTTATGGCCGATTACCTGCGACAAATCAGCCGGATTACACAGAATTTTTATACGGGATTTGCTTTGGATAGAATCCTTTAGTAAATCAAGCTCCTTTATAATTTTATCATAGAAATATTCGGTCTCAACCAGCTGCCTGAAGGCGGGATGAAATGGGCCGTACAGGACCTCCTTCCCTTCAGCTATCAGCTCAGTAGGTTGAAGTCCCATCCTTATTACAGGAATTTGACTCTCCAGAAATACCTGATACATTCCCTTCGTCCAGTCTACCGCCATATCTATAGTCAGGGGATTGTATTCTCCATTGCTGCAGAGCCGGGCCAGCTGTGTATCCCTTATAACCAGTGTGGGGTATATACGGACAAAATCAGGCTTAAGCAGGGCGGTAAGTCTTGCTGACTGCACGGCAGTCCATTTCGTATCCCCGGGCAAGCCTACCATAAGCTGTATGCCCAGCCCAAAGCCATAGGATTTAATCAGGCTTACGGCATTATAAACATCAGATACCTGATGCCCCCGATTTGCCTGCTCCAAAACATCATCATCCAGTGACTGGACACCCAGTTCAATAATATCTACCCCATAACGCTTCAGCCTGTTAAGAATTTCGGAATTTATATAATCCGGCCTGGTGGACAGACGGATAGCATGTATTTTGCCGGCCTGCTTGTATTCATATGCAAGGGCAAGATACATTTCCTGAAGGGAAGCTGCAATACCGGTAAAGCTTCCGCCAAAGAAGGCCAGCTCGGTATAGGTATCCTCATCCAGGGTGGAGCAGTACAGCTTTATCTGCTCCCTTACCTCATCTGTGGTCATGGCCTGTGTCTTTGCGGTAATCTTTCTTTGATTGCAGAAGACGCAGTCATTGGGGCAGCCCTCATGGGAGATGAAAATGGGGATATTAACATGCTTTTTATATCTGGCCGGATCGGGTTTTATATTTATCCTGTCATCTGTTTGAAGGACGAGAATGGAACCGATATCGCGCAGGGGAAAGTCCGTGAAGTATATCAGCCTTTTACCTGCAGCTTCAGTAAACTCCTTTATCCTTAAAAAATCGGGATGTTTGCTTAGGTCTCCATGGAATACAAGCGTATCCCCGATAAGGCCGCTGCAGCCACCCAAAAAGCCGTAATCAAAGCCTTCCAGCTCCACAAAGCCAGGCTGAACTGGCAGAATATCAATATCGGTAAAATCCCTGACAGCCTGGCAGATACCATTATCTGAGCTGATCAGGTGATTGTCATCAACAATTACGGTGGAGCATTTGCTGTAGCCTTGCTTTACATTGACCAAAGCCTTGCCTCTGTTTCTGCAATGCTGCAGGGTAAGAGTATTGGTCGAGTCCAGCCTATGAATTAAATGTTGCCCGGTCACAACAGCATTATAGGCTACATCCTCAGGGTATTTGCTTCCCAGGACACAGCTGCTGCGGATATATGGCACATGCAGATCATCCAGCTGTAGGAAGATGCTGGAGTCAGCATTATCATCAATAATTATGCAGTTATCAACTATAGTAATAACCATGTCGGGATGGCTTGCTATTCTCGGGTCAAAACGGGGGTCCCTCGGAACAAGGATAACCCTGCCTAAGCCTTTCATATGCTCGATAAAGGATCTCTCAGCCAATTCGGAAATAAATATAATATTCATAAACCATCTACCTCATTATATAGAAAATCTCATTGTGTTATGTAAAAGAAATATTCTTAGACTTATTTATGCACCCGCTTTAAAAGCATTGGGTCCGGTAGATGCTTTTACCGTTATATTATGGATGAAGCATACAAGTGGTTTACTTAAGCATTTTTTTAATCAGCCTTCTGGCGGAAATCAAGTCAAACATCTTATAGAATAAACTGTTGGACAATATAAAGGTCAGGCCGATACTGCCTAATAAAGCAAGAGCCGCTATCGGGAGGGAGGACCCTTTTATAAATTCAAAGAAACCCAGATAGACCAGGATATTTCTGCACCAGATATGAGACATATAAACCTGCAGTGTTCTTGAACCCAATGAAGTGAAGAACATCGGGCGGCGGGGAACTAATAGCATGAAAGCGGCTGATGTCATAAATGCAAGGATATACCAAATAAACCTGATTAAAAAGCCATAAGGTGCCAGATTTTCAAGTGAATCTGAATATGGACTGGTAGCGTAAATGATATCGGATACAGGGTTAATTTCCTTTCTGTATATCAGAAAAAAAATAAAAAAATAAATAAGGCGGTAAGATATATTATGGCAATAAACCTTATACGCTTGTTCAAAAAGCTGTTCAGTTTATCCTCCGACAAGCAGAATCCCATTATAAAGAAAGGAAAAAATACAAAAACCCTTGATAAGGAAAGTACATTATGTATATGATTGCAATAACCAACCATTAAGCCGGTAAAAATGGAAGCCGGCAATAAATAGACTGCTTTTATACGCTCAATCAAGGGAACTGATATATACCATATGGTTAAGGTCACTAAATACCATGGTGCTGATGTATCCTTAAGAATATTAAAATCAAGTTTTCCGGTGAATGCATATTCTATAAGGGAATTAACTGCTTTGAAGATAAAATACAACCAGACAGTAACCAGTATTTTATCTGCCCGCAATTTTCCTCCGGCATTAATTCCTTTTGCAAGATATCCGGATACAAATATAAAGCAAGGCATATGAAATAAATAAATGAAATATTGCAGGCTTTTAACCGGACCAAAGCTTGTCAGCTTTATTGCAAAGTGCCCGACAACTACCAGTACAATCAGGCAAAACCTTAGATTGTCAATATAATAATTTCTGTCTAAATTATTGCTGTTGCTTTTATATTTAGCCTTGATGTTAATGTCGTTCATTTGTATTCTCCTATGTAGTTTTTTTATGATTCCGAGTCAATTTGCTTCATTATAGCATATCTCAGACTGGCATTAAAGCAGTACATATCTGTAATCAATTAACAATGCAAAAGCGATATCACTGATATGGTGATATCGCTTTTAATCTGTTGATAACACTTACTTAAAATCAATCCGGCTGTGGATAAGCTGACCGTCTGACCGGTCTTACAGATGCGTCCTAAAAGCTTTTGGCAAGCTCCTGAGCTCTTTTTATGGCATCGCCGACAATGGCATCAACATCATTACCTATTATGTCAAGTCCATCTGCAGAAATGGTGGTAAAATCGCTGATACCCATAAATGCAAATATTGTCCGGAGATATCTGTCACCCATTTCAATGGCTGAGGCCGGACCGTCCGAATATTCACCGCCTCTGGATACTATATACACAGCCTTTTTGTCCTTGCACAGGCCGACCGGGCCGTCCGCCGTATATTTAAAGGTTATTCCTGTTACACAGATGTAATCGATATAGGCCTTCAGGATAGCAGGAATGCTCAGATTCCACATGGGTGCGGATATAACATATTTATCAGCTTCGGCAAATTGATAGGCATATTTTAGAATAGGATGCTTCTTGCTTTCTTCTGTCTTGGTGCCAAAAACAGAATTAATATCATCATAAGTCAGCAGAGAAATTCCTTCCCTGTACAGATCAAGAGTAATAACTTCGTCTTCCGGGTGCAGGCTTTGATAGTTTTCTATAAAGCTGTCGGAAATTCTGTAGGTCCTTGATGCTTCCTGCGGTTTTGCGTTCGCCTTAATGTAAAGCAGCTTGCTCATGATATCCCTCCTAAAAGAAAAAGTAAAGGTCATATAACTGTCATTATTATAGCACTAATTAGAGGCTTTTATAATACCAGCAGCTAATAATATACAGGTCGTTAATATTACAGTTTTATTCAGTATACATTAGCGAATGTCGACATATATTAACTAACAGTAATAAACATCAATAAAAAAACAGAATATCCATTGACAAACGGTAATAAATGGTATATAATGTTAACATAGATTAAAGTTGTCGACGATTTAATCTGTAATAATCAGCAAAGAGGTGAGAAAATGTTTATTGAAGAGCGCCATCAGGCAATATTGGATATTATCAGGCAGAACGGCAGAATTTCAATCAATGAAATTCAGGAGAAATTCGAGGTTAGTGCCGAATCAGCAAGACGTGACCTGAGAATACTTGAGGAGAAGGGGCTTTTGAAGAGGACCCACGGCGGAGCCATTCCTATTTTATCGGTAGGCTACAGGCCTCCCCGCAAACGTATTGAGAATATGACTGTTTTTGATAATTATGCGGCTATTGCGAAAAGGGCGGCCGGCTTTATCAGGGCGAACGATATTGTCTATCTTACAGGAGGCTTCTTTGGCTTTATTATGCTGGATTACTTGCCGAAGGATATAAACTACACCCTGGTTTTAAATTCGGTAACTCTTGCGGCCAGACTGACGGATTGGGACAATATAACCGTATATATTGTCGGTGGCAAGATGCGCATGCATGATTGCGCAACGCTTGTTGACAGCATGGCTACAGCATTTGTAAAGAATTTGCACTTTGACATAAGCTTAATTACCGGCGGCGGGCTTACGGCTGATTTTGGCCTGTCAAATGGCACTGATGAGACTGCCAGCTTCCAGAGGGCAGTTATAGAGCACTCCAGGAAAAAGATTTTGCTTATGCCCAGTCATAAGCTGGGAACTAATTCATTTGTGAAGGTTACCGATGTCAGCCGTTTTGATACCCTGATTACAGACTGGGATGCTGTTGAGGATGAATTGCTGAAAATAGAAGAGGCCGGTGTTGAGGTAATTGTAGTGGAAAAGCAGGAATAAAACAGAATAGATATATTTGCTTATGAATTTTACTATTCGAAATCTTACAGAAGTATCCGAAAATAATCTATAGCGAAATAAGTTACCAGGTTATACGAAATAATAATTTAAGTAATAGCGAAATATAATATTTAAAAGCAAATAATCTAAATGGCAGGTTACCGGTTGAGATGGTACCTGCCATTTTATCTGCGCCCGGCGGGCGCACGTTCCTATATAAAATACATCAGAGCCGATTCGCCTTTATTTTTTTCAACCTCGGCAACCAGGTCGGACAATGAAATATTGGACAGCAAATCCTTGACTGCCGAATCCAGAGGCTCATATATAAGAGCCTTAACTGCAGTTTCTATTTCCGGAGCCTGCTCTCCTATAGTATCCTCTGTGCTTTCAAACAAGGTGGTTTCAACCGATGACAGGATGTCATATACTGTGATTTTTTCAGGAATATCTGCCAGCTGATAGCCTCCCTGAGAGCCCTTAATCGAATTAACTACGCCACCTCTTTTTAAGAGTGAAAAAACCTGCTCCAGATAAATTTTTGATATATTGAACCTTTCGGAAATGCTGATTAGTGTAATATATTCATCCTTATTATAATTCTGAGCCATGTGAATGGTGGAAACCAGAGCATAGCGTCCCTTGGCAGAAAGCCTCATAATAATCCTCCAATCCTATAAAGCATTTACATGTATAAAGCATTTACATGAGTATATACATCTCAAGCAGCAAATAATAGCTTATGCTTTAGCCTTTCTTTGCTTTGCTATTCTATACCGGCCTATGAATAGCAGCAAATAATTTTGAATAACCGCTAAGAACAGTCACAAGCAGGTATGTCTGAAGATAGCTTATATCACACCTTTAATTCATATCATTTTTGTATGTATTAAATATAAATGATTTAAACTGCCTTGTCAATACAGTTGACGTCTTTATTCCTGAATTGTGCAGCAGCTTTGCTTCCGAAATGCTGCAGTGACTTTGGTCCCGAATTATCTGCCGGCATAACTGCCGGTATGTCCGATTAAGCAAGGCATATAATATCCAAATAGGGTAAAAATAATAACCAGTAAAAAACCAGTAAAAAATATAAAAAAACTATTGACAATGAATGGTATATGTAATAAAATAAAGATAACATAGTAATCATATATGTATAATATAATTGGAGGTAAAAATTATGGGAAGAGTATACAAGAGTTTAACAGAACTGGTTGGTAAGACACCCCTTTTGGAATTATCCAATTACAACAAGAAGCATAGTCTTGAAGCAACTGTGATAGCAAAGCTTGAATATTACAATCCGGCAGGAAGTGTTAAGGATCGTATTGCAAAGGCCATGATCGAGGATGCAGAAAAGAAGGGTATATTAAAGCCGGATTCAGTTATAATTGAGCCTACCAGCGGCAATACAGGCATAGGTCTTGCCTCCATTGCTGCAGCTAGAGGCTATCGTCTGATTTTAACGATGCCTGAGACAATGAGTATTGAGAGAAGAAATCTTCTTAAGGCATACGGCGCAGAGCTTGTACTTACTGAAGGTGCAAAGGGAATGAAGGGCGCTATAGCCAAGGCTCAGGAGCTTGCTGCAGAGCTTCCGAACTCCTTCATACCCGGACAATTTGATAACCCTGCAAACCCTGCTATCCATTATGCAACCACCGGTCCTGAGATATGGGAGGATACAGACGGAGATATTGACATTTTCGTAGCCGGTATCGGTACAGGTGGAACAATTACCGGAGCAGGTGAATATCTTAAGTCAAAGAATCCTCATCTGAGAATAGTGGCAGTTGAGCCGGACGATTCGCCGGTATTGTCTGAAGGCAGAGCAGGTGCCCATAAGATTCAGGGTATCGGTGCCGGCTTTGTTCCCAAGGTACTTAATACCAATATCTATGATGAAATAGTAAGGGTCAAGAATGATGATGCCTTTGCTACAGGAAGAGAAGTAGCCAGAGCAGAAGGTCTGTTGGTTGGTATCTCTTCAGGTGCAGCCCTCTGGGCAGCAACACAGGTTGCAAAGCGTCCTGAGAACAAGGGTAAGAAGGTTGTAGTAGTTTTGCCTGATACAGGAGAAAGATATTTGTCCACCCCCTTATTTTCAGAATAATTAATGTGCTTAAAACCGGTTGATGCAATATTTTTATCATTCTCATAAGGATATAATTTCCTATATATTAAAAACCTTCGGATTTTCAGGAAATCAATGCTTAGCCGGTTTCTGCAATATTTATTATATAAATTTTTCCCTGAGGGAGCCTGATGGCTCCCTTTATTTCTCCCATTATATTGAATACAAAGAAATATAAAATAGTTTGCCCGCAAAGCCGGCTGCTTCATGTCAAAGCGTATAAAATCACTCCAGCAGTTTTGCAAAAGGGGAGCCGATGGTAAACTATATGCATATTTACCAGCTGAATTTTCCGTTGAATCATATCGCTTACCTGGTTATAATGTAGAATTGAACCTGGTTGACATATTTATTAGAAAGAGGTTAGCAATGGACAATAGGACGATAACTGTTGAGGAATTGAAGAATATGCCTGAAAATGAATACCTTCTGCTGGATATAAGAAGCAGTATTTCTTACCAGCACGGTTATATTCCCGGGGCATTGAATATAGAGGCTGAAGGTCTTGAGGAAAGACTAGCGGAGCTGCCAAAGGACAAGAAGATTATAGTATACTGCCTGAAGGGCATTATCAGCGAGGATGCGGCCATGATGCTTTGTGAAAAGGGCTATGATGCCTACAATCTGGCAGGAGGCTATGGAGACTGGCTTATCAAGAGCTTTTCCGACGACAAACGCTATATTGATATCGAAAACAGCATCCGCAAAAAATTCCATAAGGCATTACTGAGCAAATTTGCCAAGGCAATAAACGATTACCAGCTTGTCAGGGAAGGGGATAAAATAGCGGTCTGCATCTCAGGCGGCAAGGATTCCATGCTGATGGCAAAGCTGTTCCAGGAGCTTAAAAGACATAATAAATTTCCCTTTGAGCTGGTATTTCTGGTTATGGACCCAGGCTACAGTGAAATTAACAGAGAAATAATTATCAGAAATGCCAGGCTGCTGAATATACCTATTACAATTTTTGAGTCTGATATATTCGATTCAGTGTACAGAGTGGACAAATCCCCCTGCTATCTCTGCGCCAGAATGAGAAGGGGCTATCTCTACAGCAAGGCTAAGGAGCTGGGCTGCAATAAAATCGCCCTGGGTCATCATTATGATGATGTTATTGAAACAATATTAATGGGAATGCTGTATGGAGGACAGATACAGACTATGATGCCCAAGCTGCACAGCACTAACTTTGAAGGTATGGAATTGATCAGGCCCATGTATTTAATCAGGGAGGACGATATCAAGCGCTGGAGGGATTATAACAAGCTTAATTTTATCCAGTGCGCCTGCCGCTTTACCGATACCTGCTCAAGCTGCGCTGCCGATAAGATGACAGGCTCCAAGAGAATGGAAATCAAGAGGCTGATTAAGCAGCTTAAGGAAAGCAATCCCTTCGTCGAAAGCAATATCTTCAAAAGCGTGGAAAATGTTAACCTGGATACGATTATCGCATATAAGGAAAAAGGTGTTGTGCACAGCTTTCTGGAAAGGTATGATCGTTGAGTAAGTTATAATCAATTTTTAATGTACGGCAAATCAAAATAAGCTATAATAGCACTAAGGATGTATATTGCCAATAAATCAAGGAGGATAAAAAATTGAAAGCAATTAAAGCAATACTTACAGTTATTATACTGGGCTTTACTGTATTTATTTATTACTATCTGGCACTGCCGGCCATAAACATCCACTCATCCGGATTTTGGTGGTTTATGATACTGGCCCTGGCGGTTACTTCAATAGCCTTTGGGCTTATAGCCTTCAGCGACCTGGGCAGCAGAACATCGTTTAGTGTTTCCACTCGAAAAAAGCTTTTTAATATATTTGCAGGCATAACAGGCGCTTTGTTTGCTGTCTTTATAATATTATGCATTTTCTCATCCCCTCTGGTTCATGCAAAAAGGTACCAGAAGCTGCTGACGGTTGTTGAACGCAATTACACTGATGACATAAAGGAGATCTCATATAAAGAAATTCCTGTCCTTGATAAGGATACGGCAATACTTCTTGGCTCAAGAAAAATGGGTGGCATGACGGAATATGTGTCCCAGTTTGAGGTTCAGGATAATTATACTCAGATCAACTATAATGGCACTCCTGTCAGGGTTACCCCATTAAGATACGGAAATATAATTAAATGGTTAACCAACAGGAAAAAAGGTATTCCTGCCTATATCAAAATTGATATGACCACACAAAATGTTGAGCTTGTGAAGCTTCCGCAAGGGATGAAGTACACACAGGCGGAACATTTTGGCAGAAACATATACCGCTATTTACGCTTTAATTATCCTACCTATATTTTTGACAAAATCAATTTTGAAATTGATGATAATGGAACTCCCTTCTGGATTTGTCCTGTCAAAAAATTTACCATCGGTTTATTCGGAGGGCAAACTATTGGCAGTGTTGTTACCGTCAATGCCATAACAGGTGAGCTGGCGGAATACGGCATTGAGGAAGTTCCCAGCTGGATAGATAAGGTGTTTTCGGCGGAACTTTTAATTTCCCTTTATGATTATCACGGTACTCTGAAGCATGGCTTCTGGAATTCTGTCTTCGGACAGAAGGATTCATTACAGACTACAGATGGCTATAATTATATAGCTATGGAGGATGATGTCTGGGTATACACCGGAGTAACAAGCGTTGGTGCCGATGAATCCAATGTCGGCTTTGTAGTTATGAACCAAAGGACGGCGGAAACCAGGTTTTATTCGGTTGCAGGTGCCGAGGAATACTCAGCCATGGCTTCGGCGGAGGGGCAGGTACAGCACCTGGGGTATAAGGCAACCTTCCCCCTGCTGCTTAATGTGGGTGGCGAGCCTACCTATTTCATAGCGCTGAAGGATGCTGCCGGTCTGGTTAAGAAATATTCGATGGTAAATGTTGAGCAGTATCAGATTGTAGCAATCGGTGATACGATAGCTGAGTGTGAAAAAATATATCTGAATTTGGTGAAGGCCAGTGGGCTTAGTGACAGGGAGTCGGGAGATATCCTTGAAATCACAGGCACAATTCAGAAGATAGCCGACAGCGTGCTTGACGGAAATACCCATTATTATATTTTGCTGGATTCTTCCGATGATATCTTTGATGTATCGGTGAACGATCTGATAGACATTATAAAATATAATGAAGGTGACAGAATCACATTCTCCTATATACCGGGCTCTCATGTAAATACTGTAATAGAAATTCGGTAAAGCAATGCAGCAAGAGATTGCAAACTTTTAGAGCTGACTTTGGCTTATACTGTTATATCATCTATTCAAATTATATAACTTGTATACTAAGCGGAGTTGCGCAAAAGCCGGCTCCGCTTTTTTGCCGGTCATTAAAGTGATATTGATTTGGGCTTACTTTTGCCTGCCGCCATATTTAGCCTTTTAAGATTTTATACGGCTGCCAATCAGAAATAGCGCAGGAAAAGCAGCTCATTTTGGCTGTTTTTATATTGTGCTTGTATATTATGGCCCAGTCAAGCATATATTTATGAGACGAATATAATCAGAGTGAAAAAATGAAGCTGCTACCTTTGATTTTGGCAATACTTGCAGGGATATTTACAACCATAGAGGCCAGCATTAATGCCCAACTGGGAAAATATATCACACCGGCTGTTGCAACCCTGCACAGTCTTTTGCTGGGTGTGCTTTTAATGCTGCTGGTAAGCGCATTTAGCGGAGAGCTCGGGCAATATTCCAGGCTGGTATATGTCAGGCCGGTATGGCTGCTTGGGGGGATATTTGGAGCATTAATTATCTTTTTTTCATCAAAGGCCATTCCCGAGATTGGCATATCAAATACAATGATTTTAATTTTGACGGGACAGCTGCTTAGCGGTTTGGTTATTGATGTTTTGTATAATGAAATGGTAATTGCTAGCAGAAAGGCTATTGGTTTGGTGCTTTTTCTTATAGGAACCATCATATTTTTAAAGGATTAATGCGAAAAAAAGTAGAATTACGTTAGAAAACGGAGATTTTTATTGAAAATATTTGAATTTACCAATATAATTAAACTATAATAGGATGGGTATCTGTTTTTTATCAATTAGCAAATATTAATTGCACTTACGGATTACCTTAAGAGTAGGTTTTTATTAGGGATACTATAGGAGGAGCTTTATGATGAAGGAAGATAGATATGTGCTGTGCTATACACGAGAGCCACAGGAGGATATTATTTATTCCAACAAGCTGGCTTACAGTATGCATCTGGCATATAGCGAAAATGGAGTAAAATATGAGCCACTTAACCACAATTCTGGAGTTTTGTTTGCAAAAGCCACTCATAATCCGGATGGTACGATGACAGCAAAAAGCCTGAAGTGCCCGTTTTTGTTTTACATGGAGGACAATACCTTTGGTGTTGTTGCAATAAGGACGGAGGCTAACGGAGATTATGATCCGGAATGCAGGGGCAAGGTATTGTTCTTTACCTCAAAGGATTTGATTCAGTACACCGAGGTTGGCCTGATAGATCTTAATACGAATGCATATATCAGGGATGTTACCTGTAAATATGACAAGGTTAAGGAAAGATACATAATATGCTGGCGTGACGATTACGGTAAGTGGTATCAGAGTGAAATAGATGATTTATTTTCTCTTAAGTGCCAGTCTGAACCCGTCAGCATAGGAGCAGTTGGCTTTGCCAGGGTTAATACTGAAATAGAAGGAATAGTACCCCGCAATACCATAAAGGTATCTGAAGAAATCGGATACAGATTAAAGAGCAAGCTGACAACACCCCGCATGGTCAAAATCGAGCTGCCTGAAACCTTAAGTGCTTCTTCACCTGAAGAGCTGAGCAAAATGAGATTTAAAGCCATTTACAGTGACGGTACCAGCTCGATCAAGTCTATAGACTGGAATACTGAGAGGGTTGATTGGAGCAGGCCCGGCACCTATGATATAAAGGGTGTAATTCATCAGGATCATTTTGAATTCCCCATTGCCATCAACCGTGCTGATCCCTGCATCCGCAAATGGAATGGCAAGTATTATTTTGTGGCAACTAATGACGCCGACGGCAATCACACCATATATATCAGGGAAGCTGATACTATTCCGGGACTTGCAACTGCTGAGGAGCACTTAATTCTTGACTCCTCCACCTATGAAGGTATCGGTGGTCTGTTATGGGCTCCGGAGCTTCATGTTATAGGAGAGGATTTGTATATCTTCCATGCAGCAACACCGGGAGAATTCTTCCATGAGGAATCCCATGTAATGCAACTGAAGCGTGGCGGCAATCCTCTTTGCAAGGAGGATTGGTCGGCACCGAAGAGAGTAGTTAAAAAGGATGGTTCTTACCTGTGTGAGGCCGGCAAGGTTATATCACTTGATATGACCTGCTTTGAGTGGAATAAGGAATACTATGTTGCCTGGTCACAAAGACAGTTCCTGCCAGTTGATCAGGGAGCTTGGCTCTATATAGCCAAAATTGATCCTCAGGAGCCATGGAGATTAATCACCGATCCTGTTCTGCTCAGCAAGCCTGAATATGGTTGGGCAAATAATCATACCTTTGTTGATGAAGGACCTTTTGCCCTGATAACAGATAAAAAAATCTTTCTTACCTTCTCCAGCGCTGCGGTTGATGCCACCTATACAGTTGGCCTGCTGGTGGCTGAGCCGGGTTCTGATTTGCTGGATCCCGCAAGCTGGACAAAGCTGAATTATCCTTTACTGACCAGCAGAAGCGTACCTGGTCAATTCGGACCTGGACATAACTCCTATGTAATTGATGATGATGGCATTGTATGGAATGCTTACCATGCCAGACCAGGAGTTAACGGCCCCAGAAGCTCAGGAATAAGACGCGTTCACTTTGACATAGACGGATACCCGGTGCTTGATCTTACTGAGGAAAGAGACGTAAGCGCCCGTCTGAAGAATGTATCCTGCAGGCTTATAGTAAAATAGCGTAAATAAACTGATTTATAATTATATATAATAAAATGCTGTCGATGGAGATGCGGCAGCATTTTTTATTTGAAATTCATGTGAATTTCCTTGTTGCATGAAATTAGGTTTTCGATAATTAGAAATCGCAAATACAGCATAAGTCAATAAAACGAAATTAAGCACTTCCTAAAGGCAAGTAAAAAAACAGATTATATTAATATTTTAAAGCAAACCTTATGTCAAACTATAATTTTTTTAGTTTTTTCCTTTGTATATTCAAAAAATTAAACATACAGCATTTACATTTAGGACGGAGTATTATATAATGAATTAAATTAGCTTGATATGGTAACAATTAGCTTGATCCAGGCGAAATTGTTATATAAAGTTAAGGATGTTTACTTGAACTTGGGCTTAGGCTCATATATAATCGGGTTAGTGATTTAAGTTAAATTTTTAACTATCAAACAAATATATACATTAGATTGAAAGGAGTATCATATGACGACAACAAAGAACAAAAAGCTACTTGATTGGGTTAAAGAAATGGCCGATATGTGCCAGCCCGATGAGATTTATTGGTGTGATGGTTCTGAAGAAGAGAATCAGCGCCTCCTGCAGATGATGGTTGACAGCGGCATGGCTATTAAGCTTAATGAAGAAAAACGCCCTGGATGCTATTTGTTCAGAAGCCATTCCTCTGATGTTGCCCGTGTTGAGGACAGAACCTTCATTGCTTCCAGGACTAAAGAGGAAGCCGGTCCTACTAATAACTGGATTGATCCGGATGAACTGAAGGCTACAATGAAGGAATTGTATACCGGCTGCATGAAAGGCAGAACAATGTATGTAATTCCATATTCCATGGGACCTATAGGATCTCCGATATCTAAAATAGGTGTTGAATTGACAGACAGCCCTTATGTTGTTGTAAATATGAGAATAATGACCCGTATGGGCAGCAAGGTTCTTGAAGAGCTTGGTGAAGACGGCGATTTCGTACCTTGCCTGCATTCGGTAGGTGCGCCTCTTGAGCCGGGTCAGGAGGATTCCAAATGGCCCTGCGCTCCTATGGAGAAGAAGTACATCAGCCATTTCCCGGAAGAGAGGCTGATTTGGTCATATGGTTCTGGCTATGGCGGAAATGCTCTGCTGGGTAAGAAGTGCTTTGCTCTTCGTATTGCATCAGTACTTGCCCGTGATGAGGGCTGGCTTGCTGAGCATATGCTTATTTTGAAGCTGACCAGCCCTGAGGGAGAGGTCAAGTATGTAGCCGGTGCATTCCCGAGTGCCTGCGGTAAGACCAATCTTGCAATGCTTGTACCTACAATCCCCGGCTGGAAGGTTGAGACCATCGGTGATGATATTGCATGGATGAAGTTTGGCGAGGATGGCCGTTTGTATGCAATCAATCCTGAGGCAGGCTTCTTTGGTGTTGCACCCGGAACAAGCTACCACTCTAATCCTAATGCAATGCACACTATTGAGAAGAATACTATTTTCACCAACGTTGCCCTTACCGATGACGGCGATGTATGGTGGGAGGGTATAGGAACTCCTGCTCCTGATCATTTGATTGACTGGAAGGGCAATGACTGGACACCTGATAAGGGAGAGCCTGCAGCTCATCCGAATGCACGCTTTACAGCACCTGCAGCTCAGTGTCCGTCTATCGCCGACAATTGGGAGGACCCGAAGGGTGTTCCGATTTCAGCCATCCTGATTGGTGGACGTCGTCCCAAGACAATACCTTTGGTTCATGAAAGCTTTGACTGGAAGCACGGTGTATTCATGGGCTCCATAATGGGCTCCGAGATTACAGCAGCTGCGATTTCCAAGAATATAGGTCAGGTTCGTCGAGATCCGTTTGCTATGCTTCCCTTCTTCGGATACAATGTTTGCGATTATCTGAAGCACTGGCTTGAGGTTGGCGAAAAGTCCAGCGAGGATAAGCTGCCTAAGATCTTCTATGTTAACTGGTTCCGTAAGGACGAGAACGGTAAGTTCTTATGGCCTGGCTTTGGCGAGAACAGCCGTGTGCTTAAATGGATCTTTGAGAGAGTATCCGGCAAGGGTGAGGCTGTTAAGACTCCTATAGGTTATATGCCTACAGTTGATGCCATAGATATAAACGGCCTTGAGGATGTAACCAGAGAGGACATGGAGGAGCTGCTGAAGGTTAACAGAGAGGAATGGCTCCAGGAGGTTGCTTCCATCAGAGAGCATTACGCCAAGTTCGAGGGCAAGCTGCCTGAGGAGATGTACAGACAGCTTGATGCACTGGAGAACAGACTTAAGAACGAATAGTTTTGATTTGGTTAATTCAATTACTGATATTTTAACAGATTAATATTAGATGCAAATAACTAATGATAACTGTTCCATACCGGTTCCATAACCGCTATGGAACAGTATTTTTTTACAGAATGGGCGCAGCTGTTCTATTTTTTAAGCTCAGGACCGGTTCAGGGAACTATTTATAACAGGGCATACGCTTACAGCATACAAGAAAAAGCCGGATGTAATATTAATTTAAAGAAAAATTAATCAAACTGCCCTTAAAAAGACATCTTTACATGTTAGGATAAACATGTAGCATATAACAAATTTATATTTATTTAGCAAGTTGGTGTTGCAATGGCGGCAAAAAGAAGAAAATATAAAGGCAGAAGAAAAGCAGGCAAAAAGAGATTGTTAAAAAGGATACTGATTGCTTTGCTTGTCATTATGCTGGTCCTCCTGTGCTTTCTTTATTTGTTCGTGGCATATTATTATCGTGACCGCTTTTACTCGAATACATACATTAATGGAATAAATGTATCCAATATGACCTTTGAGGAAGCGGAAAGCCTGATAAGCAGCGAGGTAAGAGCCTATGTTCTTTCCCTGGAGGGAAGAAATGGTGTATTTGATACCATCAGCGGCAAGAGTATAAATATGCATACTGTGTACTCCAAAAATCTGGTGGAAATAATTGAGGAGCAGAATGCCTTTGGCTGGCCGGCTGATCTGTTTAATAAGCATATCTATGTGGTGGATACCATGCTGGCTTATGATGAGGAGCTGCTGAAGGAGGAATTTGAGAGACTGGCTTTTTTGCAGGAGGAGAACAATATAGCTCCGGTTAATGCATCCATCTCGGAATATGGTGATAATGGCTATGAGCTGATCCCTGAACAGCCCGGGGCTAAGATAATAAAGGACAAGCTTTATCAGGCAGTTAAGGAAGCGGTGGAAATCATGAAGCCCAAGCTTTTGCTTGAGGAGCTTGACTGCTATGAAAAGCCTGAAATCACATCGGAATATCCGCCTCTTGTGCAGGCGCTTGAGGAAATGAACAAATATGCCGGCAGTAAAATCACCTATGAATTTGGCAATAAGGTGGAGGTTCTTGACGGCAGCCTGATAAGTCAGTGGATTTCCGTTTCCGATGATTTTGTGGTCAGCTTCCGGCCGGAGGAGGGCATTAAGCAATTTGTTGATTATATAGGGAAAACCTATAACACCTTCGGCAAGACCAGAACCTTTAAGACCAGCTATGGTGATGTTATCAAGGTTTCCGGAGGGGATTACGGCTGGTGGCTTAACAGGCCAAAGGAAGCAGAGGAACTGCTGGAGCTGATTAAAAGCGGCACCGTTGTCAGGAAGGAGCCGGTATATTATCAGACGGCCCAGCAATATGGCGATGATGATATAGGTGATACCTATGTGGAGGTTAATCTGACAGCGCAGCACCTGTTTTTCTATAAAGAGGGCAAGCTGGTGGTGGAGTCGGATTTTGTATCAGGAAATCTGGCTAAAAACTATGGTACACCGACAGGGACATATCCGGTCCAGTACAAGCAGCGCAATGCGGTGCTGGTGGGAGAGGATTACCAGACTCCGGTTAAATACTGGATGCCCTTCAACAGAAATATAGGCTTTCATGATGCCACATGGCGAAAGGAATTCGGCAAGGACATATATAAAACGAAAGGCTCCCACGGCTGCATCAATATGCCACTGGAGGCGGCCGAGAAGATGTATCAGGAAATTCAGCGGGGAGTTGCTGTAATAGTCTATGAACTGCCCGGAACAGAGAACTACGAAGTAAAGAAAGATGAGAGGAGCAAAAAGAAATAGAAGAGTTAAGTAAAGACCCATGCATTGGCTAATTGCCTGCCAAACTGCATGAGTCTTTACTTTAAAGCCTTCAGGCACTCATTACCGACCTGATGATATCCTTATTAGTGACAGCAGGCTTCTCTGGGAAGAAGCAGTTAAGCTTTTCCTTCAGGCTATCTGATATCTGAGTCAGAGGAAGCCTCAGCTCGGGCGAATCAATCAGTCCCAGATTGCTCAGACAGTATTTAATGGGAGCAGGATTTGGTTCCATAAAGAGCAAAGGAATAAACTCATATAGCTTTTTCCAGCTCTCTAGGGCGGAATCCGGCTGATGGCTTTTAACCTTGTTGTAAACGTCCACAAAAAGCTCGGTTTTCAGATGGGCAGAAGCCATTATACCACCATGGCCTCCAAGAGTCAGTGTAGTATAAAAGAGAATGTCTTCACCGGTCAGGATTGAAAAATCCTTCGGCGGATTCATTAAAAGGTTAAGAGTATTCTTGATATCGCCGCAGGCGTCCTTTATACCGACGATGTTTTGTATCTCGGCCAGCCTATGGACTGTGTCGTTGTTTATATTGACACCGGTTCGGTAGGGTATATTGTAAATTATTATATCCAGATCGGTTGACTCGGCAATGCTTTTGAAATGGGCATATATCCCGTCCTGTGATGGCTTGTTGTAATAGGGGCAAACCGAGAGAATACCCTGAATATCGTAATATTCGGCTATCTTCACCTTTTTGATAACCTGGGCTGTATAGTTGCCGCCGATGCCTACATAAACCGGAAGACGGCCGTTAACATAGAGCATTGTATATTCAATCATTTCCTCGAATTCGAAGTCACTGAGTACAGGAGCTTCACCTGTTGTACCAAGCGGGATTATTCCGCTGATACCTGTATCGATATAATGATCAATTAGTCTTTTATATGATGCAAGATCTATTTTATCGCCCTTGAAAGGAGTGATTATTGGTAACCATACACCTTTTGGCATCATAAACATACCTCCCCTTATAAATGATAGATGTAAATATTTAGCTGTATCATCTGATTTTATTTTACACGACATTTTCTTTTAAAAATATGATAATAATGCTTTTTATATTGCATATAATGCCGTGTGGTTAATTTTGTGACTATGTGTGGAGGAGCAAGCATGAATAATTTTGAAAAGCTCGGATATCTGGAGGATGACTTTCGTATCTTCCATATAATAGACCGGCAAAAGAAGGAGTTTAACTTTCATTATCATGATTTTAACAAAATTATCATTTTTATCAGCGGCAGGGTCAATTATTCAATTGAGGGCAGAAGCTATGAGCTTAAGCCTTATGATATAGTGCTGGTAAATGCCGGTGAGATTCATAAGCCCACTATACTGGATAATTCCGCATATGAAAGAATTATCATATATGTTTCCACCCAGTTTTTACAGAAGTACTCTGAAAATGACTATAACCTTAATTACTGCTTTGAGCGGGCAAAAAAGGAGCATTCTGGTGTGCTCAGGGTGCCTGCGGTTGAAAAAAGCAAACTGTATCAGGTATGCCTGGAGCTGGAGCATTCATTTTCTGATCAGGCGTTTGCAAAGGAGCTATACCAGAAGATTCTTTTCCTGGAATTCATGATACAGCTGAACCGTACCGCCATAATCAATAATATTAACTATCTGGATTCGGTCAATGAAAACAGTAAGCTTTTGAAAATAATCACATATATAAATGAGCATCTGACAGAGGATATCACGATTGATAAAATTGCCGAGCATTTTTATCTCAGCCGGTATTACCTGATGCATTATTTCAAGGCTGAAACCGGATACACTATTGGAAATTACATAACAGAGAAAAGGCTAATGCTTGCTAAGGATCTGGTCCGAAAGGGTTGCACTGTCACAGAGGCATGCTACCAAAGCGGATTCAAGAATTACTCCACATTTTCAAGAGCCTTCAAAAAGGTATTTAACACACTTCCGAAAAATGCTGTAATTATTGATTAATAATTCGTTTTTGCAACTATGTTAACCTTCTTGTAACAAAAGTAATGGAGTTGATAATTTTATGAAAATGCATCTGAGACTAGTTTTATTATGCTTAATAATACTGATCGTATCCTCATATGGAAGTATGAGCGCTTCAGCGGCACAGCTAGACAACGGCCAGAACGTTATGGCAGAGGAACAAACGATAGAGCAGCAGGCGACCGAAGAAAAGAGCACAGAGGAGCAATCCACAGAGCCCGTCAAGGAGCGCCAGCTTGTAATGATTAAGGTTATATCAGAACCGGACAAGCGTACATATACCATAGGAGAAAGCCTGGATCTGACCGGTTTGGTGGTAGAGGGCTACTATGACGATGGTTCTGAGGAAATAATTACAGATTATCAGATATTGGGCTATGACAGCAATCAGTTTGGCAGACAGACAATTATTGTACTTTACAAAAACTTCATGGACACCATTGTTGTAACTGTGTTGCCGGAAAGGGTAAGCGGTCTCAGGATGATAGAGCATGGGAACTCAAACTTTACCCTGCAATGGAATGAGGTCAGAAATGCGTTCAGGTATGACATATATTGTCTTGATCCCCAGACAGGTGATTTTGTATTAAGATATCAGGCCTACAGTAACTCAATAATCCTGAGTGATCAGGCGGACGGCGTGTTGGGTTATAAAATTAAGGCTGTAGTCAATATGCTGGGCATAGAATATCACAGTGAATTCTCCGAGCCTCTCCTTAAAATTACCCTACCGGATGAGGTTTTGGAGCTGAGTGTGGTGCAGACTTCATCATCTTCCATAAAGCTTAGCTGGGCAGCTGTCAGAAACGCTACAGGATACATGGTATATCGCTCCCTGGCAACTACGGATGATTATAAATTAGTTCATACCACCTCATCACTGACATATACCGATACAGGCTTGCTGTCCGGAGTAGGATACAAGTATAAGGTATGTGCTTATGTATACAGCAAGGAATTTGTCGGACCCTTCTCCTCTGTTCTTGATACCAGCACGGCTCCCGGAAAGCCGACCCTTAAGTATAAGGCAGGAGAGGGCAAGGTAAGGCTTACCTGGTCTGCTGTAAGGGGAGCAAGCTCCTATGATATTTATATTGGAAGCGCACTCAGTGATTTTACGCTGCTAACATCCATATCAGGAGGCAGCGGAGGAAGTTATATTGCTGAAAATCTCACAACAGGTGAGACATACCAGTTTTACATAAAGGCACGCAAGCTCTATAATGGTGTTACATATGACGGAGATATGTCTGATATTAAAACCGTTTTTATAGATCTGGTACCGCCTACAAGCAATACCCCCAAGCTCTTTCCGACTGAAGAGGACTTTTATAATTCATGGTCATATCAGAAGCTGGATTTTTTCTCAAAATATGTTAACTATGAAAAGAGCTATGCCATACCCGGGCTAATTACCACCAATGTAGGGGGCTTTTCCAGCAACCGTATGTGTCCCCAGGGCCTGACCTTTGCTAGTGAATTTTTGCTGATGTCAGCCTATGACCTGTCTGGGGAGGAGAACTCTGTAATATATGTAGTTAACAAGAAAACAAAGGAGCTGCTGACCACCCTGATATTACCCAGCAAGCCACATGCAGGAGGATTGGCCTTTGACGGCAGTAACGTGTGGGTAACAATAGGCTCCAGAGTGGCGACCATACGCATATCCGACATAAGAAAGGCGGTAAAGAGCAAGGAGCCATATGTGTATATAGAATATGGCAAGGTTATTTCTGTAGGCTTTACAGCTTCCTATTGCGCATATTACGATGAAAAGCTTTGGGTAGGAACTTATGACGAGATAAAGCAAACAAATATGTACAGCTATATTATCGAGGATAAATATACAGATCCGAAGCTTAAGAAGAAGGATACCATAATAATGCCCAACAGGGTACAGGGAGTGGCCTTCACCAATATAGGAACCCTGATTATATCCCGTTCATGTCAGATCCATTCAGGAATGAGGGGTTACATCAGGCAGTTGGATGTATATAAGCCGGATTACTCTAAGGCCGTTGATGGGGTAATTTCTCTTGGCAAGCTGGTAAACAGCGTGTCAGTGCCTTCAATGAATGAGGGAATTGCTATTGACGGAAATTACCTTTATGTAACCTATGAAACAGGAGCCTTTGAGGAATCCAAATATAAAATGGACCGCATCACAGCCTTTAAGCTGACTGATGTTGTTAAAAAGAAAACTAAATAAAGCTTAAGGCTGTAAGCAGGCGCTTTTGTCGGTAATAGCAATTTGCATAATTTTTGTAATAATATTTATTATAATAAGTTAAGATATTACATTGACAAAAAGCGCCTTATAGTTAGATAATATAAACTGCAGGTAATATTAACCACATTAATAGCCTGCAGTACTTTTTATTAGCGGTTGACTGCAAAAGGAGTCAATATGGTTAGCGATAAACTGACAAGCAGGCAATCCGGTTCGACAAAAGTTATAAGATCGAAACGAGGAAGCAAAATTGGATACGATTTTGGAATTGAGGAATATTACCAAGAGCTTTGGTAAAACTGAGGTTTTAAAGGATATCAGTATACAAATCGGCAAAGGCGAGTTTTTAACCTTGCTTGGACCTTCCGGTTGCGGCAAGACTACCATTCTGCGCATAATTGCAGGTCTGGAGGAACCGGATGGCGGCAGGGTTTTTTTAAATGGCGTTGATGTTACCGAGGCGGAGCCCAACAAGAGGGATGTTAATACAGTTTTTCAAAATTATGCCTTATTTCCTCATATGAATGTTGAAGACAACATAGCATATGGCCTGAGAATCCGCAAGACAGATAAAAAGGAGATAGCTGCAAGGGTGGCACAGGCCCTGGAGCTGGTTCAGCTTTCAGGCTACAATAAACGATATCCCCATGAGCTGAGCGGCGGGCAAAAGCAAAGGGTGGCAATAGCCAGAGCCATTGTAAACAACCCCAAGGTTTTACTTCTAGATGAGCCCTTGGGAGCGCTGGATCTGCAGCTTAGAAGGCAGATGCAGATGGAGCTGAAAAGGCTTCAGAAAAGGCTTGGGATTACCTTTGTCTACATAACCCACGATCAGGAGGAAGCCATCAATATGTCTGATCGCATAGCTGTTATGCGTGACGGAGTATTTGAGCAGATAGGCACTCCCGCCCAGGTATATGATCTGCCGAAAACCAGCTATGTTGCGGAATTTGTGGGCAATGCCAACCTTATTCATGGAAGGACAATAGAGATAAAGGATGGTGTAGCCAGCATAGAGGCTGCGGGCGGACTTGTAAAGGCGACTGTCAGAGACAAACAGCCTGTACCCGGTATGGAGGTTACCCTGGCTGTAAGAAGCGAGAATATAAAATTATATACATGCAGTAGCCAAACAGGCATAAAGTGCAGACTTAAGGAAATATCCTTTGCCGGTGGCATGCAGAAGATATTCCTTCAGCTTGAGGACGGAACCGAAGTGGTATCCAGCAGCCTCGGCATGAACCTGGCATTTGAGCCAAACAGTGAATTGTATATGAGCTTTGATGCTAATCACGGAGTGCTTGTGGATTTATAATATCGGCAAAGATACCGGTAAGCTTGGCTTTGGAGGTTAAAGAATTGACGATAAAAAGCAGGAAGAAGAACAAGAGCAATCTCTGGTATGGAGTAATACCCTTATATTTGTTCACCCTGACCTTTGTATGCGGCCCGCTTATTTACATGCTGGTGCTGAGCTTCCTTTCCAGAGCGGAGGTTTGGGGAGTTGAAAAAGTATTTACCCTATCCAATTACATAAAAATATTTGAGCCGGTGTATTTCAATACCTTTATTGAATCGCTGAAGCTGGCCCTGCTGACAACAGCCATAACCCTGCTTGTGGGATATCCCTTCGGCTATTTTATGGCTAAGCTGTCTTCCAGAGGTAAAAAGGTTATGATGCTCCTGGTGATTGTGCCCTTTTGGACAAATGCCCTGATACGAATGTATGGCTGGATAATCATATTCAGAAGCAACGGACTGCTGGATAAGCTTCTGATGGGCCTTGGACTGACTGACAAGCCATTGAAGCTGCTATATTCATTTCCGGCTGTATTGGTGGGGATGGTTTATGCCCTGCTGCCCTTTATGATACTGGCAATATACTCCGTTTCGGAAAAGCTGGACTGGTCGCTGGTGGAGGCTGCCAGGGATCTTGGAGCAACAAGGCTGCAGGCATTTCTTACGATAACTATAAAGCTGACCCTGCCAGGTATTTTATCAGGAGTGGTATTGGTATTCATTCCCTCTATGGGTCTCTTTTTTATAGCCGACATCCTTGGCGGAGGCAAGTTTATGCTGGTGGGCAACCTGATAAGGGATCAGGTAATAACAACAAGAAACTGGCCGTTTGCTTCTGCTTTGTCGGTGCTACTTATGATATTGACCTCATTAATTATATGGATTTATCGCAGGGTAACTCATGTTAAGGATTTGGAAGGGTTAGTGTGATATATGAAGAACAGGACTAAGCTGCCGAATATTTACCTGGCTTTTCTGATAATACTGATGTATCTGCCGGTTGCTGTAGTAATAGCTTATTCATTTAATGCCTCCAGACAGTCAAGTGTCTGGGGAGGCTTCTCCTTTAGCTGGTATAAGGAGCTTTTTTCGGACAGAAGCCTGATAGAAGCACTTAAAAACAGCCTGATAATCGGTGTGCTAAGCAGCGGCATAGCGGGCGTAATCGGCACGCTGGGAGCAGTGGGAATGGCAAAGGCTGCACTTAAGTCAAAGGGGATTATCGAATACATATCCACGCTTCCTATTATGATACCGGAAATAATCCTGGGCATGGTTTTTATGGCGTATTTTTCCCTGATGAAGCTTCCCTTTGGAATGGTCACTCTGGTTATTGGCCATGCATCCTTTTGCATTCCCTATGTCTTTATGATGGTGAAGGCCCGTCTGGCGGGAATTGACAAATCCCTGGTGGAAGCTGCAAGGGATCTTGGGGCATCGGAGACAAAGGTCTTTCTGGATATAACCCTGCCACTTATTTCACCTGCCATTATATCAGGTATGCTGCTGGCCTTTGCCATGTCGCTGGATGATGTGGTCATCAGTATTTTTATAACAGGACCCAGGACCAATACCTTGCCTATAAAGATATACACCCAGCTTAAAACAGGAGTAACCCCAAAGATAAATGCCTTGTGTACGATGATGCTTTTATGCACCCTGGTACTGGTGGTGCTGGCTAATTTTATCGGAAGAAAAAAGCCTGTAAAGGATTAATATATAAATTAGGATTAATATATAATTTAATGATTCATTAACGGTTTTCAGTTCAAAGCAATTCAATTGCTGTTATATGCAATTGCCTATAATAAACAAAGAGGAGTAAACAGATGAAGTATAGTAGATTAGTATGCCTTGCAGCAGCAGTATTATTAATGGCTGCTTTGACAGCTTGCTCAAAGGGAGAGAAACAGGAGCTTAATTTATATACCTGGGCTGAATATGTTCCCAATGACGTAATAGCTGAATTCGAAGAAAAAACAGGTATTAAGGTAAATTACACAAGCTTTGAGACAAATGAGGAGATGCTGGCAAAGCTGGAAAATACAAAGGGTGGAGATTATGATCTTGTAATTGCCAGTGATTACATAATCAAGATAGCTATTGATGAAGGGCTGGTAAGCGAGCTGGATAAAACCAAGATAGCTAATTTCTCCAATATTGATCCGATTTATCAGGGCTTTTTCTATGACAGCGATAATAAATATACCGTTCCCTATGCGCCAGGCATTCCCCTGATTGTATATAATCCTGATCAGGTGAATATTGATATAACCGGCTATGAGTCCCTTTGGGACCCGTCGCTGGAGGATAGTGTAGGGATAATGGATACCGAAAGGGTTATAACCGGCATAACCTTAAAGACCTTGGGGCATTCCTTCAATACAGAGGATTTGTCCGCTATAGAGGCTGCCGGCGAAAAGCTGCTGAAGCTTGCTCCAAATATTCGGGTATTAAGCCAGGATCAGACCCAGGATTACCTGATATCAGGTGAAATCAGTGTCGCCTTCCTCTTTACCTCACAGGTGGCTCTTGCATTGCAGGCCAACCCCAATTTCAAGGTGGTATATCCCAAGGAAGGCCTGGGCTTTGGCGTTGATGCATTATTTATTCCTTCCAATGCACCCAACCGTGATAATGCCCATAAATTCCTGGACTTTATTCTTGACGGCGAGATAGGCGCCAGGATTTCATCACAAATATATTATTTGTGCCCCAACAAGGCGGCTTATCAGTATTTGCCTGAGGATTTCCAGAAGAGTCTTGTTATTTCAGCAGAGGATATTCCTCAGGGTGAGTTCATACAGGATGTTAATGCTGAAGCAACAGAGCTTCACAACAAAATTTATACAGCCTTTAAGGCTGCCCTGGATTAATCCAAGATGTTAAAATGCAGAAAATTATTCAGGATTTTATATTAAAGGTACTGTAATAGAAGGACGGAAAAAGCATATAAAAAAGCGGCAAAGACCCGATTTGTGCCAAATCAGGAGCGGCAAACCGGGTCTTTGCCTGTTCTATAAGAAATTCATCCTTTTCTACTGAAATAAATGATATTTTCCTGAATTTCTTATAGAATAGTTAATATTTACAGGTATGGGATATAAGATGCATATACAATTATTGACAGGATATAATAGCTTTTAAACATAATATATGAAAAGATGGCGGATTTTTAGAAATGCTCTATTGAATTACATTATTCAATAAATTATAATCAGATTAATAAGTTATAAATTTCCACAAAGCCCGACTTTCATTGTCCGGCTGTGAAGAAAGGTATGGTAACTGTTATGGGAAATATTAGGATTGTTGCAGACAGCACCTGTGATTTGAGTAAGGATTTATTAGAAAAATATGATATATCAATAATTCCTTTAAATATTATTCTGAATTCCAAGAGCTATCTGGATGGTGTTGAAATAACACCTGATGAAATATATGAATGGGCGGACAAGAACAATACAACTCCTAAGACAGCCGGTCCTGAAATGGGTTATGTAATTGATTTTCTTCGTCCGATGGTTGAGGCAGGAGATGACATAATCTTTCTTGGCATTTCCGAGGACATGTCTGTAACCTGCAATACCCTTCGGCTGGCGGCGGAGGAGCTGTCATACAACAAGCTGAGGGTGATTAATTCAAAAAATTTGTCTACAGGTATCGGCCTGCAGGTTCTCAGGGCTGCCGAATATGCCCGGGAAGGAAAGGATGCAGATTGGATAGTTAAGGCGATTAATGCCGACAGGGATAAGGTTAATGCCTCCTTTGTTATAGATACCCTCACTTATCTTCACAGGGGCGGACGCTGCAATGCCGTAACAGCATTGATAGGCAATGTACTTAAGCTGAAGCCTATGATTGCTGTTAAAGACGGCAGAATGGGAGTAGCAAAAAAATATCGCGGCAAGCAACAGCTAGTGGTTAGAAGCTATGCAAGGGACATGGAGCAGCAACTATTGAATGCAGATCCTGCAAGGGTGTTTATTACCCATTCCGGTATAGACAAGGAAATTGAACAGGAGACATATGAATATGTAAAGAGCCTGAATTATTTTAAGGAAATACTGGTAACCAGGGCAGGCGGAGTTATATCCAGCCATTGCGGTCCAAATACCCTTGGCATATTGTATTATGAGAAGTAAGGACACATCAACAGTCACCGGAGCTTTTCCGGTGATTTATTTTTATACCAAAGCTTAAGTATTCCATATATTCTCCGGTAATTCCGCATATGAAGGCAAGGTCCTGGACATGCTTATTCTATCGTCTATCGTAAAGGGAACAAAGAGATTTCCTTATTGACAGGATGATTTACAGGTCCAGGATGCAAGATATTTTACATGTATAAAGGAGGATGGCCGGCAGGATGTGGGCAGACTTGATAAACTCAGGACCATCAGGACAGGAGCATAATTGGAAGGAAAAAGAGAATACCGGGGATAAAGTGGCTGATGAAGCAGCAAGGTCAGATATAGCAGCGAAAGAAAAAGCATCAAAAGAGGCAGGGGAGAAAGATGATAATGGAGAGACAAAAAAGGTAGCGGAAGAAAAGAAGGTTGATAAGGTCAGGACGGATAAACTGCCTTATAAAGATAAGACCGATGAGGCCAGATCGGATAAATTGACTTATGAAGATAAGACTGATGAGGTCGATGTCTGGGAGCTGGATCGATATGTAAGCATTGTACTGGCCTGGCATTGTATGCCGACCCTGCTTCATATGAAGCCGGCCAATCTAATTCAAGTCGAAAAAAAGAGGGTGAGCGGTACTAAACAGCTGTTGGCCATAATTGAGGAGTATGCAAATTTATTCTCCTGCTCATGCAGCTGCTTATTTGAGAGCAAGCGCAATCTTTTTCTGCTGATATACAACAGGCAAATGCTTTTGGAGCTGTTGGCTGATAAACAAATCAGGGATTACCTAAGCTCCTGTGGCTACGATGTGGCAGATCGCAGTCTTGATAATGTGCTTGATAAGTGGAAGCATAGACTTGCGGATTATTTCAAATATAGGGCGGATAGTATAAGCTGTCAAGATCCCGGATATCGGCAAACGCCTGCTGCAGGAGCCTTCCCCCATGAGATAGGACTACTTTTAGGCTATCCAGTTAAGGATGTTATAGCATATATTGAAAACTCCGGTAGAAACTATCTTTTGTCCGGTTACTGGAAGGTGTATCATGATATGGAGAAGGCGGTCAGGATATTTAAGGCATATACCGAGGCCCGTAAGCTTGCTCTTGAGCTGCTTAGGTCAGGAGGCAGGCTTAGGGATATTTATTCTGAAAAACTTTATTCTGAAAAATTAAATCTGGTGAAACCAAACGGACCATTGCCACACTATATAGGCGAAAGGGGACTTAAGCAATGACAAATTCCAACACACTCAGCGATAAGCTGATTGCGGACTTTAGCCGCGAATATATAGGCAAGCTTTTTTACTTCTGCCTTAAAAAGACAGGGAATGCCCACGAAGCTGAGGATTTGGCCTCAGACATTTCATTAAATATTATTGCCGAGCTTAAGAAGGGGACAATTCCTGAGAACTTTCCCGCATGGGTATGGAAAATAGCAAGAAACAGATACAGCAGTTGGGCAGATAAAAAAAACAGGAGAGCTAAAGCAGTTTCTGCAGCAGATATAGAAAGCCTAGAGCTGGCCTTTGATGGCTTAGTCGAAGATGAGCTGCTTCACAAGCTGCTTGATGCGGCAAGGGAAATTGCAGCGGCGCATTATGATTTTTGCAGAAAAATCATTCTGGATGAGGTGCCTGAATTTTTAAAGAACGATAGCCATCAGATAGACCATGCCTGCGCTGCTATATATCATATGCGTGGGGCGGTTTTGGAGGAGGCTCTACGTACAGGATATATTACATACTCGGACAATGATAGCAGAAATATGCTGGGAGCCTATCTTTTTATTGATTGAACTAATTGATCTAACACATATATGGCCTGCTTATACAGCCAATACTTCACCTAAATGACTTTTTAAGGATTACTTTCATACTTCTTAAAATCTGAAACAGAAGAAAAAACCGGGAGTTTTATTCTCCCGGTTTATCTGCAATTAGGAAAATCTATATTTTTGATTACTTGCTTAATACCTTCTTCTTTGTTACTACGAAGCCTGCGCAAGCAACTGCCATTAATGCAAGGTATGCATAAGCGTTGGACTTAACGCCGGTCTTAGGAGCAGCGCTTGTAGCTGCTTCTGTTGCTTCAGGAGCCGGCTCTTCGGTTGTATTATCAGCAGCTCCTGCTGTAAAAGGCTTGCTAACAGCAACATATGTAAGGTTCAGGTTTTCAATCTTGCCATCCCATGTAGGAGCCTTGAAGAATAACTCTGTTACGTCTCCTTTGGCTTCTTTCTCAAGGTTTGTAAATGTAGTGGTTACTTCAAAAGCACCTGATGTGAAGCCGTTTGCAGACATCTGATAAATGTCTGACATAGTCTTTTCATCAGAATTAATAAGCCATATTCTGAAATCACCATCAGATGTTCCTTTTACAGTTACTGTTATGGACTGGCCGGGTGCAACGGGTTCGGGAAGCGGGAAGGAAATATTCTGACCGTCAGCTACGAGAGTGCCGTCATCCTTATTGTAAACCATTAACTTGTAAGCTGTCTTTCCACGTGCCAAATCATCCTTATTAAGGGAAAGCGGAATTTCCTCTTCAGCCAAAGCTGCCATGCTGCTTCCGAACAATAACATTGTTAAAGATAAAACAATTGCAACTAATTTTTTCATAAATGATCCTCCTAATTTGATATATTGTAAGGCTATTATAAAATTTAAAAAAGGTCATGTCAACGGAGCCAGTTTGCAAAAATTGCTTTCTGCATTGCAAAAATTGTCCAATTTTTTTAGAGAAAATGCCTGTGTTGCACAAAATAATTATTAATTATATCTGTAAAATTCAATAAAACCAACTGGATATTATACTCCAAAATATGCATTAAATGCTTTCTGTTATATTTCTGTCCTGCAGCATTGTCAAGCTTTTATGGCCTGATCTTCATTAGATGGCCTGATCATTATTGTTGTGATATATTGACTTTTGCAGGCTGTTGATGTATAGTAATATACACAATGAATAAATATACATATAAACCATAAATTTATACATATTTTAAGGACATATTGATAGCAATTTTTGCATATTAATTCGTGATTACAGCTAAAGTCAGCTATGAAAGGACAGGGGTAAGATATATGAAGAAGGTGTTTGTGGATGGCTCAAGCGGGACTACGGGCCTGCAGATACATGAAAGATTAAGCTTGTATAACGATCTGGAAATAATCAGTATTGATTATGAAAAAAGGCGTGATCCGGCAGAAAGGGCAAAATGCCTAAATGAAGCTGATCTTGTATTTTTATGTCTTCCTGATGACGCGGCAAAGGAGGCTGTCAATCTTATAAGCAATCCCAAAACCCGAGTTATTGATGCAAGTAGTGCCCACCGGGTGGCGTCAGGCTGGACATATGGCTTGCCGGAGCTTTCAAGAAAGCATAGGGAGGCAATTATAGGCAGCAGAAGAGTGTCTAATCCCGGCTGTCATGCAACAGCATTTTTGCTGTCGGTATACCCTTTACTGTCGTCTGGTATTATGCCGCCGGATTATCCCCTGACCTGTCAGAGTCTCACAGGATATAGCGGTGGAGGTAAGACACTGATAGAAAAATATGAGAGCAATAATGGAAAGAATGATTATATAAAGGCGCCCCGGCCATATGCGCTTACACTTAACCACAAGCATCTGCCGGAAATGACACTGCATTCGGGTCTTGCCCAGTCTCCGGTATTTGTACCGGTTATAGGCAACAATTATAAGGGCCTTGCGGTCATGGTTCCCCTCCATACCAGGCTTTTGTCCGGAAAGCCGGATGGAAGGGCTATACATGAGCTGATTGCGGATCATTATAAGGATGAGACCTTTGTAAAGGTTATGCCTTATGAGGATGATGCTGTATTATTTGATGGAGCTGTAGACATTACTGCATGCAATGATACAAATAAGGCTGAGATCTTTGTCTTTGGCAATGCAGCTAAGGGAAGCGCCCTGATTCTTACCAGAATTGACAATCTTGGCAAGGGAGCATCAGGCGCTGCCATACAGAATATGAATTTGATGCTGGGCTATGATGAGAATTATAATCTGAAATCTTAATAGCAATTTGCTAAGTACAATATGCAAAGGAATAAGTAATATTATATAAAAAACTTCATGCAGTTTATTTAATCCTGCATGAAGTTTAATTTTATATAACCTAAAACCGGCTTGGGAAGCAGGCTCATGTGAAAGGTTTCAGCCAGGGAGCAGTATTTGTCGATTAAGCATACTAGTGCCGCCTCCTTAAAGAGGGGAACACGGGTTAAGGTCAGAGGCCACATATGCTTTTCTATTATATCCTCCTCAATTTTATTAAGCTTGAAATATTTTCTGGAGTTTTTCAAAGCCAGTATCGGATGTACAAAACCGTGCAATTTGTGGCTTTTATCGGGAATATGCCAGTCGTATAGATAAAAGTCATGCAACAGCGCTCCTCTTATAAGGCTTTTGTAATCCATCCTCCATCGTAGCTTTCTTGTCAGAAGGTAGCTGTAATAAGCAACCGTAATACAATGGATAAAGGTAGTAGTGCGACCGTGCTGAATGTATTTTTTCATTTCCTGAAGCTTTTCATGCTGAAGCAGCTCATATACTATTACGAAAAAATATGTCATCTCTTTATCCGTAAGTTTCATACAATTACCTCATCCCGGTTTTAAAGATTTTATACTGAATTTTTTTCAATATTAATATTTTCTGCAAAAGTAATAATTTATGCAGTCAGCTGCATTGGCCTGCCATAGCTAAAGGGAATTCTATAATATTATACAAGCTTTTATATTATATAAAAAGTATATTTTCAAAATTTCTCAGAATTTGCTTTTCAGTTTGGTATTTACTTTAATTCCTGATATGCTTTTAATCTGTCAAATCAAGTAGTATAAAGCCTGCCAATATAAATATTATTATCGTCTGCTGAAACCCGTCTTTTACCTACGTTT
>JAAZDK010000152.1 GCA_012512855.1 Clostridiales bacterium | reverse complement strand
TCGGTGAGGAGAATATGCTGCAGACCGTATCGGGAAGAATGGGCTCCGGAGTCTTTTCATTTAAGGTAAGAGGCTATTCGCGGGGCCTTGAGCACCTTATTAATGTGCAGAATTCCCAGGTGGAAATCGATGCGGGCTTTGAAAACAGGAATGTCTTTGCAATTATTGAAGGGAAAAATGTTGTCCACAGCAATTTCCTGATTAGGCAGCTGTACTATCCGTACAGATTATGGGAGGGTAAGATTAGCAAAGCTGTCCGCCCTGTTTTTATGATATATTCAAACAATATCTTCAGGCTGCTGGAATACCGCTTTGCCGACACTGACAGCTACAATTCCATAGAATTTGTACAGGAAAAGAAATATAGTCTGGAAGATATAGATATTAAAATGGAGGATCTTGTTGCTGCCTATAAAAGCACCAGGATAGAGCCGGAGCCGGAGGTTACATTTGTCCAGGCGGACAGCTTTGACAAGGTTATTTCCCTGGTAGAAAACCTGAATGATACACCCATGACAACCGCTGAGATTGCCGAGCTGTTTGGCTTTAAGGAAAGGCAGTCGGATTATTACTACAATGCCTGCAAGTATCTGGGACTGGCTGAGAAAGCAAAAGATGAGGAAGGCACAACCAGAGTATACATTACGCCTCTGGGCAGGCAGCTTCTTAAGCTGCCCTATAAGGCAAGGCAGCTGGAATATGTAAAGCTGATTATGAAGCACAGGATTTTCAACGAGATATTCGGGATAGCAATACACTGCGGCGAAGTTCCCGATAAAAAATATATAGCGGGTCGCATGAGAGAATTAAATATATGCAGTGAAAAGCTTTTGCAAAGAAGGGCTTCATCAGTCAGGGGCTGGCTGAACTGGGTATTAAATCTTGTAAATAGAAGCTAAACACCTCCTTAGGCGGACAGGCACAGTGCAGTCTGCAAAAGGAGGTATTTTGATGCTGAAAAATGTCAGGGCTGTTTTGGCAAGGTTGTTTTGGGCAATTAAACTACCAATATAGGAAATAATCAGTCATAACGGCAGTAAAGTTGCTGTTATGGCTGATTAAAAATACTTAGATTTTATAGCTCATATACTCGCTGCCATCTATAAGATTCTTCCAGATAAAATTATTACCATCCAGCAGCATATAGCTGTGGGCTGAATTTTCCTTCGGAATGGACACAGAGCCGGGATTCATATAAATGTACGGCTCTGACTTATCGCAGGCAGGGACATGGGTGTGGCCGAGCAAAAGTATGTCCCCCTGCTTTAAAAGAGTCAGTCTGTTCTCCTCCAGCCTATGTCCGTGGGTCATATATACAAGCCTGTTTTCCAGATAGATAATGGCGTATTCGGCCATAATCGGGAAGTCCAGTACCATCTGATCCACATCACAGTCACAGTTGCCTCTGACACAAAGGATACGATCAGATATATTATTCAACAGCTCTATTACATTTTTGGGGTTGTAATCCCTGGGAAGCTCATTTCTGGGACCATGATAGAGAATATCTCCCAGCAATATAAGCTTATCCGCCTGCTCCTTTTGAAATTTCTCCAGCAGGAGCCGGCAGTAGTATTCCGAACCATGTATATCGGAGGCTATCATCAGCTTCATAAAAACACCTCATTTCACAGCGGAAATAAAAACCGCAGATAATTTGCTTTGTCGTCAAGAATGGTACCTTTATTATAATACTGTATAAAAATAGCAGTCAAGCTGATATAGCTATAAGGACTTTTATAAACCGGCAATAAGGATTTTGTATTAGTGTTGTTATTATATCAGTAAATATATATTAGTAACTATATAGGCAGCTTTATGTCGAGATTTAGCATAATAATCCGTCTTTACAGGGAAAATAAAAGAAAATGATTATATCGAACGGATCAATATCTGAACTTATTGACCATATAGAGCAAAACCTGTAAAATTTACTATATAAGCAGTAATATTTTATACTGATTATACTGATAAAGACGTGAATAGTCATATTGAACTAGGCTTGTTGAAATAAGCTTGCATTAAATGAGGGTAATCATTCAGGATGCCTGCAGGAGAGGTTTAGTATATGATTTAAATATAACTAAAGATCGGAAGGCTGTGACGGCTATATGTCTCATAATTGCCTGAGAGCTTTATGGAATGGGGGATTAGTATGGAAGCTGATAACATTTTATCCGGCGGGATAGAAAAGCTGAACGAAATAAAGGAATATCTGCTTGAGCTAAATGGCAACATGGAAAATGACAGGCAGCT
>JAAZDK010000017.1 GCA_012512855.1 Clostridiales bacterium | reverse complement strand
CTGTAATGATTTCTCTGACCTTTGACAGCAATGGCAGAACCCTGTACGGCACTGATGCCAAAACAGCCGTAATAGTCCTGCAAAGCATGGGAGCAGATGCGGTAGGCATAAACTGCTCGGTAGGGCCTGATAAGATGCATGATCTGGTTACAGAGATGAAAAACTATGCATATGTGCCTATCCTTGTAAAGCCTAATGCAGGCATTCCCCAGCTGGTTAATGATGAAACGGTTTTCCCGATGGGACCGGATGAATTTGCCCGTGAGATGAAGGTGCTTGCCCTTGCCGGTGCCAATATTATAGGCGGCTGTTGCGGAACAACACCTGAGCATATCAGGCAAATGGTAAAGCTGTGCGGCCATCTGCCCTCCGAGCCGCCTCGAATAAAGGGACATGTTAGGGCGCTGACCACCGAGCAGAATACCCTGGAAATTTCTTTGGACAGGAGTCTGCTGATAATAGGCGAGCGGATTAATCCGACAGGCAAAAGCCAGCTTCAGGCCCAGCTGAGACAGAAGGATATGGCCCTGATTTCAGAGATGGCTCAGGAACAGGCTGCGCTGGGTGCTGACATACTTGATATTAATGTAGGCATGAGCTCGATTGATGAAAAGGAGCTTATGCTTATGGCAATGGAGGAGGCGCTGCAGGCAGGCGGTCTGCCTCTGTGCATTGATTCAAGCCATGTATCCGTCATAGAAGCGGCCTTGCGGCTATATCCCGGAAGGGCTCTGATTAATTCAATATCCCTTGAGAAGGAAAAGTTTGAAAGGCTGATTCCTCTTGCTAAAAAGTATGGGGCCATGTTTATCCTGCTTCCGGTATCGGATAAGGGACTTCCCAAGGATATGGAGGAGAGGAAGGAGATAATTAATTCCATACTTATGCGGGCATATGAGGAAGGCCTGACAGGAGAGGACATCATTGTCGACGGCCTTGTAAATACTGTTGCAGCCTACAGCAATGCCGCCCGGGATACCCTTGCAACCATCAGCTATTGCAGAAATGAGCTGGGCCTGGCAACGGTAGTGGGCTTATCCAACATTTCCTTTGGCATGCCACAGCGCCAGATAATCAACAGCACCTTCCTGTCCCTGGCTGTTTCAGCAGGCCTGACTATGGCGATAGCCAATCCCTCGCAGGATCTGCTTATTGCCACCGCTATGGCGGCAGATTTACTGATGGCTAAGGAGGATGCGGCAATCCGCTATATAGAAAGGGTTAATGCAAGGCCCCCTATTCTTGGCGATGGGCGGACAAGCGGCCCTGAAAAATCGGCACAGGCTGCAGCTGATGTGGGTAAGGTACAGGCTGGCATTTGTGCACAGGATGGTAATAATGCAAAGATCGGCAATAATGCGCAAACCGGCACAAATGCGCAGATTGGCAATAATGCACAGACCGGTGATATACAGCAGACTGATAATCAGCGGCAGACAGATAAGCAACAGGCTGATGAAGGCTTGCTTTCAGCAGCAGACGAAAAGGAAGCACATTCCCGTTCGGTTTATAATGCTGTGGTAAAGGGAAATAAAAGGAATATCATACAGCTGGTGGATGCCGCCCTTGCTGCCGGCATAAGCCCCGGAGAGCTGATAGACAAGACCCTGATAGCTGCCATAAATGAGGTCGGTCGCCTCTACGATCAGCAAATATATTTCCTGCCACAGCTTATTGCAGGTGCGGAGGCCATGAAGCTGGCCATGGAGCACTTGGAGCCAATGCTGGCAAAGGGCGGGCAGGCAAGCAAAAAAGGAACTGTTGTAATTGCAACTGTAGCAGGCGATATTCATGATATAGGCAAGAATCTGGTGGCATTGATGCTTAAAAATTACGGCTACCGGGTAATAGATTTGGGCAAGGATGTGCCCACAGACAGAATTATTCAGGCAGCTAAGGCTGAAAAGGCCGATATCATAGCCCTGTCGGCATTAATGACCACAACAATGATTGAGATGAAAAATGTAGTAGCAAAAGCAAGGGCAGAAGGGATTAAGGCAAAAATAATGATCGGAGGCGCTGTCGTTACCGAAGGCTATGCCAGGGAAATAGGGGCTGACGGTTATTCAGAGAATGCCCAAGCGGCGGTGGCTCTGGCGGACAGACTTATGGATGAAATTAAGACGGAGGAAGGCAAAGCATGAGAACGGAGCAGGAAAATACTAATCAGACAGAACAGGAAACTACCGGATTGACGGTTGATGTCATAATACCCACCTATCATTCCGATGACAAGCTGGAGAGGCTTTTGATTATGCTGTATAAGCAGACGGTCAGACCCAACAGGGTTATTATTCTTCATACCGTCTCCTATGAGGGTGAGCTGCAGCCCCTGCCGGAGATAGAGGGGAGCAATATAACTGTAGTTCCTATTGAGAAGAAGGATTTTGACCATGGCGGAACCAGAAAGTACGGAGCATCGTTGTCTGATGCCGATATACTCCTGTTTATGACCCAGGATGCAATACCGGCTGATGAGTACCTTATAGAGAGACTTCTGCAGCCCTATAAGGAAGAAGGTGTTGCCGCCAGCTACGCACGTCAGCTGGCTCAGGAGAACGATAATCTGATAGAGAGATTCACCCGGAGCTTTAACTATCCCAAAAAAAGCAGGGTTAAATCAAAGGCTGATGTGGAACAGCTGGGTATTAAGACTATTTTCTGCTCAAATGTATGCGCAAGCTATAAAAACAGTGTTTACAGGAGCCTGGGAGGCTTTGTTGACCGGACTATTTTCAATGAGGACATGCTTATGGCTGCGGCCATGATAGATGCCGGCTACCGTATTGCTTATGTTGCAGAGGCCAGGGTATACCATTCCCACAGCTACACATACCTGCAGCAGTTTAGCAGAAATTTTGACCTGGGAGTATCACATAAGCAGTATGCCGAGGTGTTTTCAAGGTATAAAAGCGAAGCAGAAGGCATCAGGCTGGTAAAGAAGACTCTTGATTATCTTGTTGAAAGGAAGCTTTACATTCATATAGCGGATTTGATATTTACCAGCGCCTTCAAGTTTTTGGGCTATCAGCTGGGTAAAAGATATGATCTTCTTCCGATGAAGCTTGTGAGATGCTTCAGCATGAATAAGTCCTACTGGGACAAGCTTAAATGACCTCATTAATGCAAATTCATTAATGAAAATGGAGAATGGCACAATGAGTACAGTAGCAGTAATTATGGCAAGCTATAACGGTGAAAAATATGTCAGGCAGCAGATAGAATCCATTTTTGCCTCCGGCTTTGGTGATTTTGAAATATTTATATATGACGACGGCTCGAAGGACAATACCATTGGTATAATTTCCGAGCTTGAACAGCAGCACCCTGGCAGGATACATCTGCATCAAAATGAAACGAATCTGGGGGTGACTCGCAACTTCCTTCAGGCAGTTGCAAGAGTGGAGGCAGATTATATAATGCTTTGCGATCAGGATGATGTCTGGAAGCCGAATAAAATAGAAAAAACCCTGAATAGAATGAAGGCCTTGGAAAAGCGTATGGGCAGGGATTTGCCTCTGGCAGTATTTACAGATGCGGTTATAGTGGATGAAAGGCTAAACAAAATAAGCGACTCCTTTTTTAGATTTAATCACTTAAATCCCAAGAAAACCGACCTGGCACATATCCTTATGGAAAATAAATTAATCGGCTGTACCGTGATGGTCAACGCCTTTGTCGGCAAGCTTCTTAAGCAGTATCCCATGCCGGAGCATGCAAGATTTCATGACTGGTGGATTGCATTGCTGGCTTCTTCCATGGGAAAAATCAGCTTTATAGACGAGGGTACCTTATATTATAGGCAGCATGGCGGTAATCTGGTTGGCGGCACGGGCTTTATAAGCTACTTGAAAAACAGGCTGGCAAACATCAGAAAACAGAAGGATGCCCTGATGAGCCTTTATCGTCAGGCTGAGGATTTTCTTGCCATATATGATGAGATTTTACCGCAGGAGAGCAAAAGGATTATCAGGGAATTTGCATCCATCCCCCAAATGGGTTTTTTTTCAAAGCGCCTGACCTTAATCAGGAACGGATACTTAAAATCAGGACTTATTCGCAATCTGGGGCTAATGCTTATTGTATAATTATACTCACAAATACTGTATAATTATAAATTGCCTGCCAAAACGATTTATCAGTTTAAATCAATAAAAATTTGTCCTATTTAGCCTGCTATCATGACTTGACAAATGAAACCTCAATTGGTAAAATAACTAACAACTTAATAATCTTATTTTTATGCAGCAAACGCAAAGCCCCATTGCAGAGTGTCCTGTGTGGTGGGCTTTTCTTATATAAATTCAATCATCCAAGATTGTACAAGACAGGAGGAACATGCCATGAAAAGGATAGTATTGTCCATTCTTGTGGATAACACCGCAGGAGTATTGAGCCGTGTTGCAGGCTTGTTCAGCAGACGAGGCTATAATATAGATAGCTTGACTGTGGGTGAAACACAGGATCCTGCAATTTCGCGAATGACAGTTTTGGCGAAGGGGGACGACCAGATACTGGAGCAGATACGCAAGCAGCTTATGAAGCTGGAGGACGTCAGGGAAATTATTGAGCTTGTTCCGGGCGAATCTGTTACCAGAGAGCTGATACTTGTAAAGGTTAGTGTGAGTGAAAAGGATCGGCAGTCGGTTATATCAATAGCCAACATTTTCCGTGCAAAGATTGTTGATGTAGCTCCTGAATCACTGATTATTGAACTCACCGGCAGCCAGGATAAGGTAAATGCCTTTATCAGGCTGCTTGATCAGTATAATATAATAGAATTGGTTAGGACAGGTATTACAGGCCTGACAAGAGGCTTCGGAGATATATCGGATTTTATCGATGAAACCGACAGCTAAACTTTAGACAGCTGAACATAAGATACATAAGATGCTTATAAATCATTCAAATGCAATGATTTAATTAATAAGATAAAATAACGGAGGCGCAAGCCTCCTAAAAAATGGAGGAAGTGTTTTATGGCAAAGATTTATTATCAGCAGGATTGCAATCTTTCCTTACTGGAAGGAAAAACAGTAGCAATTATCGGCTATGGCAGCCAGGGGCATGCGCATGCATTAAATGCTAAGGAATCAGGGGTGCATGTAATAATTGGCTTGTACGAAGGAAGCAAATCCTGGGCCAAGGCGGAAGCGGCCGGATTCGAGGTATATACTGCGGCAGAAGCAGCAAAAAGAGCCGATATCATCATGATTTTGATTAATGATGAAAAGCAGGCCAAATTGTATAAGGAATCAATTGCTCCCAATCTTAAGCCCGGCAATGCATTAATGTTTGCACATGGTTTCTGTATACATTTCGGTCAGATTATTCCTCCGGCTGATGTCGATGTATTGATGATTGCACCCAAGGGACCGGGACATACCGTAAGAAGCCAGTATCTTGAAGGTCGTGGCGTTCCTTGCCTTATAGCCGTACATCAGGATGCCACAGGCAAGGCAAAGGATATAGGTCTGGCATATGCATTGGCTATAGGTGGCGCAAGGGCCGGTGTACTTGAGACAACCTTCAGGGAAGAAACCGAAACCGACCTTTTTGGCGAGCAGGCAGTCCTTTGCGGTGGTGTTACATCCCTGATGAAGGCCGGCTTTGAACCCCTGGTGGAAGCAGGCTATTCACCTGAGAGCGCATACTTTGAGTGTATCCATGAGATGAAGCTTATTGTTGATCTGATTAATGAAAGCGGTTTTGCAGGTATGAGATATTCAATATCCAATACCGCTGAATATGGTGATTATATTACCCAGCCCAAGATTATAAATGAAGAAAGCAAGAAGGCTATGAAGCAGATCCTTACCGATATCCAGAACGGAACATTTGCCCGCAACTGGTTATTGGAGAATCAGATCGGATGCCCTAACTTCAATGCTATGAGAAGGATGGAGGCTGAGCATCCGCTTGAGAAGGTTGGTGCCGAGCTTAGAAAGATGATGAGCTGGACAGGCAAGTCCAAGCTTCTTGATAACTAATCTGATATAAAACCGATAAATCCATATACTAAGTAGCTAGCGTAAACAGGTATCTTATGGTATATTAGATACATATATGCTAGCTTCTTAATTTTCTGCATTTACAAACTATGAAAGGTAAGTGTTAATTTATGAGAAAGATAAGAATAGGTATAGTTGGCTATGGAAATCTGGGAAGAAGTGCAGAGCTGGGAATCAGACAGAATGATGACATGGAGCTTGCAGGAGTATTTACCAGGCGCAATCCGTCTGAGGTTAAGCTTCTTACCGAGGGTGTTGGCGTATATAATATTGAAGCTGCCCAAAGAATGACCGACAATATTGACGTAATGATTTTGTGTGGTGGCAGCATGTCGGATTTACCGGTACAGGGACCGGAATTTGCAAAAATGTTCAATACTGTTGACGGCTATGATACACATGCCAAAATACCGGAATACTATGAGGCTATGGACAGACAAGCCAGGGAAGATAAGAACGTGGCTGTTATTTCCTCAGGATGGGATCCGGGTATGTTCTCCTT
>JAAZDK010000151.1 GCA_012512855.1 Clostridiales bacterium | reverse complement strand
GGATCGACCATAATAAGTCTTACATCTGACGGACTGGACTTATACAATATACTCATAATCAGAGTGTTGATACACACTGACTTGCCGGAACCGGTTGCACCTGCAATCAGCAAATGGGGCATTTTTGCTATATCGGCCACTATTGGCTGACCGGCTATATCCTTTCCGACTGCAAAGGCAATTGCTGATGAATGCTCAGTAAACTCTTTGGTTTCAATAATTTCCCTTAAGGTAACCACAGTATTTTCCTTATTCGGAACCTCAATACCCACAGCTGCCTTGCCTGGAATAGGAGCCTCTATTCTGATTTCTGAAGCGGCAAGATTCAGCTTTATATCATCAGCCAGCCTGGTTATCTCATTAACCCTGACCCCCTGCTCCGGAGTAAGCTCATAACGGGTAACTGCCGGTCCTATACTTGCATTGGTCACAGTAACATGTACCCCAAAGCTTTCAAGGGTGCTTTGAAGCTTCATGGCCGTCTCCTTCAGGTGCTTTTCTGTTACTGCTCCCCGTACGCCTTTATTTTTTGCTGCAGTAAGCAGGCTAACGGGCGGAAAGACATATTCCTTCTCCTGGGTATTCTGATCTATCTCTATATTTTCTATTTTATCGTTTTTATCAGCTTTATCGGAGGCAGCTTCCTTTGATGATCTCTTCACACTAATTTCTTCTACCAGTGTAGTATCCGGAACGACTGCTGTATCATGCTCCTCTGTCATACTCACTGTATTCGAAATATCAGAGGAAACCGTTTCATCATTAGCTGAGTCTCCAAACTTTGCCCGAAGCTCATCCTCATAGCTAATAACCTTCTCATTATTCCTCTGGAAATCTGAAAGGTTAAAAACAATACCCTTCTTTTTGGTCCCGGCTTCTTCAGGCTCGTCCACCATTTGCTTAGCCGTACCTTGCAGGGTTGAAGGTGTGGTTTTTTCAATAACAAAGGTCTTTGCTACTCTTTTTCCCGGTCTTATTCTCCTGGCAGGATAAGGCAGCCCTTCCTCCTGATCCGGCTGTTCTTTTTGCTCCTCTTCCTCTCTAAGCTCCCGGCGCAGCCTTTGATTATTTCTGTGTTCCTTCAGTACCGCCTTGCTCTTTCCGGCAAGATAGGTCAGAATAGCCTTGCCGCTAATTACTGTTATTGTGATCAGCATCAGGGCAATAAGAATAATGTAAGCGCCAACCGAACCAAAAAGGTCCAAAAGCAGCTTGGCAAAAATGCCGCCAATCATTCCACCGCCCAGGCGCTTTTCTGAGGAAGCATTGAAATAATTAAGTATATTATAGCTGTTCAGCTCTTCAATCTGTGTCAACAGCTGCAGCAAGGATGCCAAAGCAACGAAAAATACAAAAGCGCTTAATATCTTTCTGCCTGCCCTGCGATTGCCTTTATTGGAGATATGAAAGGCGGTAGTAAAGAATACTATAAATGGCAATATATATGCCTCAATTCCGACCAGGCCGAATATAATATCGCTGACCACTCTTCCGAATACGCCAATCAGATTAAAATTACTTAAAAACAGTAAGATGGAGACAACCAGCGCAATTACCAGAAAAATCTCATCCTGCAGGCTATCATTGCTGCTTACAGCCTTCCTGCTACCATTCTTTCTGTTATCAGCTTTTTTGTCTATCCTGCGTGTATTGGATGCTTTCTTCCTTTTACGTTTAGGGGCCATATAAAGCAAACCTCCCATTAAGCATTTATTGTCCGGGAATCAAAGGATAACCCGGACTTTTTATTTTATAGAGCAAAATAACCTATTACAGCTATTATTCCGACAGTTAAACAATAATAGGTAAAAATCCTGAAGCTCCTGCCTCTTACAAGCTTAAGCATCGTTTTTATGCAAATATAGCCAACTACTCCGGCTACAACCGTACCGATTAAATAATTAACTACCTCTGATGGAGATAAGTCTCCAAAGCCTATATCCTTTATTTCAAACACAGCAGCTCCCAGTACGGCAGGAATTGACATTATAAAGGAGTACTTTACTGCAAACTCCCGCTCAAAGCCTGACAAGAGGCAGGCAGTAATTGTTGTGCCTGATCTGGACAGGCCGGGCAGGGTGGCTATCCCCTGTGCCAGGCCTATAAGGCCTGCTTCTGCAAATCCGGCATTCTCCGCTTTTTTAGTTCCTGTTTTAACTCTGTCGGCTATCGCCAGAAGGATGGAGGTCAGTATCAGACATAAGCCGGGAACCAGCAGGGTTTGGCCAACCAGCGTTATTGCATCGGCAAATGCAATTCCTATTATGCCTGTTGGAATGGTAGACACAATAATCAGCATAACAAACCTGCGGTATGGTGTAGAGATAATCTGTCTGTATGTAAGCTTTTTACCTGCCATATTAGCAAAGAAAATACCAATGTTGACAAAAAAATCGGCTATAATTCCGAAGCCTTCTATAATCAGTTCCTTTATATCCTTCCAAAAAGCTATAAATATGGCTGCCAGGGTCCCCAGATGCAGAAGCACATCAAACAGCAGACCGGTATCCAAATCTATATGTAAGATATTCTTCATAATAGCCAGATGCCCGGAACTGCTGACCGGTAAAAATTCCGTCACTCCCTGAATAAAACCCAAAAAAATTGCCTTTAATAAGTCCATATTATATACCATGCCTTTCACTTAACTGCAAAAATTTAGCAGTTCGGCCATTTTGCCAGCCGACGCATTCTTTTCCAAAATTCATTATACCGTTTATAAAAATGATATGCAAGTTAAACTTGGATTACTACTCTTTCACTTCCATCTGCTATGCATTATGATTTTTAATATCCTTAATGCATAATCAAAGTGAAATAAAAAACAGGGCAGCAAGCCGTCATGACCTGCAGACCTGCACCCTGTAAATCCCGAATCATTTCTCTGCTTTGTCAATATAATTTCTTCCTGGAGTATATTCAGCTTTTAAGTAATCACTCATATCTGTAGAATTAATGCGTTCTATTATATAGTTATCACCTTCCCTGCGAGTTATAATCCGTCCGTTTTTCAGCATAACCTCCTTATATTCAGCATCTGATTCCCTTGCAGTGCTTTTCCTTCTTCTGCTTTGATCAAAAACCTCAGGCGGGGCATATATCCGCTCAAGCGGTCTGGATGTATACAGCACTTATTGCTCTCCCTCCTTTTTTCTTTCATCAATCATGGCATTGATTTTAGCAAGTGCCTCCTTTATTCCTCCAACCTCATCAATTATACCTTTTTTCACTGCTTCTTCCCCAACCAGTATAGAGCCCACATCCTTTGCCAGCTGCTTGGTATCAAGCATCAGATTGCGGAAGCTGTCATAATCAATGTTGGAATGGGCAACCACGAATTTTATAATCCTGTCCTGTATTTTTTCAAAGTACTCAAAGGTTTGGGTAACACCAATCACAGTCCCGTTCATTCTGACAGGATGAATAATCATGGTGGCGCTGGGTACTATAAAGCTGTAATTGGCCGAAACCGCCAGAGGCACACCGATCGAATGGGAACCGCCCAGTACCAGTGATACCGTAGGCTTGCTGAGGGAAGCAATCATTTCAGCTATTGCCAGCCCTGCCTCCACATCTCCGCCAACAGTATTTATCAATATCAATAATCCGTCAATATCACTGCTATCCTCAATAGCGGCCAACTGGGGCAATACATGCTCATATTTCGTTGTTTTATTATGCTGGGGCAGGCACTCATGCCCTTCAATCTCACCTATTATTGACAAAAGATGTATTTTATGCTCTTTACTGCCGTTTTCCAATAGGGTCTGGCCATATTCGCTTATTTTTTGATCCTTTAAATCCTCATTTTGCTTGGCCAGCTTTTCAGCCTCCTGATCCTTTTGTGGCTTCTTCGGCTCGCTGCCGTCAAAGCCATCCTTCTGCTTAAAATCATTTTCCGTGTTCATGTTGTTATGCATTTCGACCTCCATTCGGCTAATATATAAGCCATATCAGTTGTTTTGTAAACTCACATGCCGGTATAGCTATATCGTTATCCATGTTATTATTTCATCAAACTATATAATTATTCTTTTAAAAATGCTAAATATTTATGCCGAAAGATCTGCTTTTGTATTAATAAGAAATATTACAATCATTATTTTTAGTTATCAATCAACCTGATATACCTGATATCCGCAGGTTGTACCTTAGATCAAAAAAGGCTCCGGATTTTTATATCCGGACCCCAACTGATATCCTTTAATTTATAAGCATGCTCTCAATTTCATATATTGAAATTGGCTTAGAAAAATAATAACCCTGCCCGATATCACATTCATTGCATCTTAAGTATTCAAGCTCATGCTCGCTTTCGATGCCTTCTGCTATTACCTTGAATCTTAATGACTTGCAAAGGTTGATAATAGTTGACACTATAGCCTTGGCTTCCTTGCTGAAGTTAATGTTCTGCACAAAGGACTTGTCTATCTTGATGCTGTCTATCGGCAGGCGTATCATATAGCTCAGAGATGAATATCCACTGCCAAAATCATCTATGGCTATACCAATTCCCATTTTTCTTAGCTCATTAAGCTTGTTGATACTATCTTCTATATTTCTGATAAGGATTCTCTCTGTTAACTCCAGCTGCAGCAGAGCCGGTTCAATTTCATACTTATTCAGCAGCTTAACCAGATTTGGAATAAACTGCGTTGTTTCAAAGGTTTTAGCTGATATATTTACAGATATAATTATAGGGCTCCTATTGCAGTCCTTCCAAACTCTCAGCTGCTTGCAGGCGGATTCTATAACCCACATGTCTATATTGATTATATTGCCGGATTGCTCCGCCAGCTCTATAAACTGATCCGGATACAGCATTCCCTTCTCGGGATGCTTCCATCTAATCAAGGCTTCAATCTGGGCAATCTTTTCATCCTTAAGATAATACAGTGGTTGGTATACCAGGAAAAACTGACCATCCTTCAGAGCATTAATCATATCAGCCTGCAGCTCATTCATTACGGACAGTTCCTTATATATTTTAGGGTCAAATTTCTGTACCTGGTTGCTGCCCAGATATTTTGCATAATTCTTGGTATGGGTCACAGCCTTTATCGGATCTTCTCCCAGACGATCCTCATTCCGGCTGAAGGTACCGATATTAATATTCAGTTCGATATCCTTATCATTTATTCTCATTTTCTCCCGTAAGGAGCTAAGTACCTTTTTAGCCATTTCATTGACTGTGTCTTCATCATGCCCACCGGTCAGCAAAACAACAAACTCGTTGCCTTTATAGCGATAAATCACGCCGTTGCCTGCCACACAGCGTTCAATTCTTTTGGCAGCTTCCTTCAGCACCAAATCTCCGGTATCATATCCATATGTATCATTTATAAAGTTGAATCTGTCGATTGATATCATTATGAGCGAGAAATCCTTCTTCTCATCATTATTCATCAAAGACTCTATATCCTTCACAAATACATATTGGTTATTCAGGCCGGTCAGAGGATCATACTGGGTCAGGGTTTTGATCTTGTCCATCATCCGGTTAAAGCTCATACCTACCCTGCCCAGTTCGTCCCTTGACTTGGGAACATATCTTATTGTCAGATTTCCTTTTGCACCTTCGGCAAACAGCTCGTCCAGCTCTGTTATGGATTTGGAAAAATGGTTTATAAAAATCCAGGCTGCAATAATACATGTTATCAGCGTTAATAGAATAATTATTATAAAAATTCTTCTCATACCCACCAGACTGGCAAGGGCTTCGTCCTCATTGGTACCGATGTATATTTTCCAGTCGGTTTCCCTGACTGAAGCATATCCCATTAAAATGGTCTTACTGTCAAACTTATATCTTCCGTAACCTGATTCCGTATTAATATTTTCCTGTATAAACTTATCAAAATGTGTATAGCGCCTGTCTCTTTTTACCAGCTCCGACAGATAATAAACATCCTCTGTTTTTTCCTTTTCAGGTCTGGATATGAGGCATCCGCTTGAGCTGATGATATAAGCCCGTCCGTTGTTGCCATAGCCTCGGGTTATAGCAAAGTTAGATAAGAAATCCACATCCAGCCGGGCAATCAGTGCGCCCTTTATAATACCTTCGTCCTTTATAGGGATCCCCACCATAATTACAGGTGTATTGGTAACTCTGCTGATAATAACATCAGAAAAGGTTATATTCCCCTTCATGGTATCAGCAATATATTCCCTGTCACTTAAATCCACTACGTCTCCATCCATGTAATAGGCTATTCCATTGGTATCTACAACCGCTATATTCAGATATGTAGGATTTACCTGGTATGAAATGATTTCCTTCTGCCTTTCAAAGTCCATCGACTTAATGTCCTGATGCTCGGACAGGGCAACCAGAGGGGTTATAAACTGAGCAATATAACTACTAAGATGATCGGCCGACTCCTTTGCCACCCTGACTACGGCCTCATCCACTTCTTCCTCAAGTATTTCCTTAAAACGATTATAAGAGCTAATACCTGATATAAATACTGCCAGAAATATCAGGCCCAGTGCAAATAGCATGCCTTTAGTTCTTATTTTGTGCATTAGTTCTCCTTTAACTTAGACAACTGTATATATTATCGGTCCAATAGAATTAATAACATATGCACTTGCTTTCATTAAAGCAATATGCTGCAAAATCGTGCATAAATTTTATGCATTTTCCCATATAATTATCCATAATTCTTAATAATGGTATTAGTTATTACCACTTAAATTATACTGTATAAAAATTTCTATGTCTACATAGTTTTACCATTTTCGTTACAATTTTTTTAATTTTTTTAATTAAAACCAGCTTTTATTTTTTATGCTCTCCATATTTTCAAGGATTTTCGACTCAATTTTACTAAAATAAATATCGAAAGCAATCATATTTATTTTCGTATGAAGAAAGCTAAAGATTTTCAACCTGCTTCAAAAAAAGCAGCCCCAAAAGGGGCATGACAGTTGACAGACATTTTCGCCATCTGCCTGTTAGCTGCCATATCCGATTTCGGGCTGCTCTTATATAGTGTATTATATTGTGTATTTCTTTTATTTTACAGCTTTGCGAGAGCCTGCTCAATATCGGCAATTATATCGTCCACATTCTCAATACCCACTGACATTCTGATAAGATCAGGCGTAATGCCTGCTTCCACCAGCTGCTGATCGGTAAGCTGGCGGTGAGTTGTGCTGGCTGGATGAAGCACTCCGGTTCTGTTATCAGCTACATGGACAACTATTGCAGCAAGCTTGAGACTGTCCATGAACTTGACAGCAGCCTCTCTTCCGCCCTTTATTCCATAGGAAATAACACCACAGGTACCCTTTGGCATATACTTTTGCGCCAGGGAATAATACTTACTGCTTTGCAGTCCCGGATAATTCACCCATGAAATTTTATCGTGCCTTTCAAGATACTGTGCAATCTTCAAAGCATTGTAGCAATGTCTCTCCATTCTCAGATGCAATGTCTCAAGACCCAGGTTCAATAAGAATGCATTAGTGGGGGAGGGACTTGCGCCAAGGTCACGCATCAGCTGCACTCTTGCCTTGGTTATGTATGCAGCCCTGCCGCAGTCTCTTGTGTAAACGATGCCATGATAGGATTCATCAGGAGTTGACAAGCCGGGGAACTTGCCATTATCCCAATTGAAATTGCCGCTGTCAACTATTACACCGCCCAAAGCGACAGCATGTCCGTCCATATATTTTGAAGTGGAATGAATGACAATATCTGCTCCGTATTCTATTGGCCTGCAGTTAACAGGAGTGGCAAAGGTATTGTCAATTATCAGAGGAATATTATTCCTGTGGGCAACCAGCGCAAGCTTTTCTATATCTGCTATGACTAAGGCCGGATTGGCGATGGATTCGGCAAATATTAGCCTGGTGTTATCCCTGATAGCCTGCTCTATTTCCTCTATTGAAGCCTCAGGACTTACAAAGGTTACATCTATACCCATACGCCTCATGGTAACCGCAAAAAGATTGGTGGTGCCTCCGTATATGGTGCTGGAGGATACGATATGATCACCGCAGCTGCAGATATTCAGAACCGCAATCAGGCTGGCGGCCTGTCCGGAGGAGGTGCACATGGCGGCTATTCCCCCTTCAAGAGATGCAATCTTGCGTTCCACACAGTCTACTGTTGGATTGGCAAGCCTGGTATAGAAAAAGCCTTCCTCCTCAAGATCGAATAATTTGCCCACATGCTCGCTGGAGTCGTATTTGAAGGTGGTACTCTGATAGATAGGCAACACTCTTGGCTGGCCATTTTCAGGCTGATAGCCCCCCTGAACACATATTGTTTCAATATTGTAATTATCCATGCAACTCATCCTTCCACGATTTTTCTCATTTGTGAAATCATATAACTTTCGTATGTTTATGTCAAGATTTTTATACAGCCGGAATTTATGAACAGGCCATTTTTAGCTCAGTGGTTAATCCGGAAATTCCTTAAAAAATAAAAAGAGAATGCAGCCTGAGGGCATTCTCCGGTTATAGTATATAACTTATTTCACTTATTTCTTTATGCTTATATAAATCCTTGCTTATACTTCAGTTATTCGCTATAGTTTTTCATATCTGCATCATCAATGTTTCGTTCCCTCAGTCCAAAAACCGCCCTTGCACTTTCAGCCTGGGGATCATGCTTAATTTTCTTGGAATGAAATTTGCCATCCTCTTTCTTGCGATTTCTTGTACTTTTCATTTTTTCACCCATACTATTCCTCCCATTATTCTGCGGCAGCATATGCCGATGCTTTCATTCAGGTCGTGATAAATAGATTTTGTATCAGCTTTCCATATTAAATTTAATATTTTTCAGATTATAAACCATGTATAATCATGAAAATAGAATTAGTTTTCTGCTATCATTAGTATTTCAAGCTATGGCTATATAATTCATTTTTTATTTTCCAAATTTTGCTGCCTCATCAATGCTTGTAGCAAATAAATCCTGCTAAATTAATCTTCGCCCCAAATAACGGTTCATTCGTTTTTTATAATCCTTATATTCTCCGTCAAAGACAGCGGCAAGGAATTTTTCTTCAACATAAACTATCTGAATATGAAACAAAATTATAGCCAAAACAGATACGGCTAAAAGCAGCCAGTTGAAGAAAATAAGCAAAATACCGACATAAACCAAATCAAAGCCAAGAAATGCAGGATTACGACTAATTCTGTATATACCGGTGGTTATCAGCCTGGTTTTCTCATCATTTGCCACTCCTGCTCTCCAGCTGTCCTTCATGGTAATCACCGCTGTAATAAACACAGCCGTTCCTGCCAGCCCAAGGCATACACCTGCAATTCTTACTTCTGTCGGCAATTTTGATATATTAAGTGCTATACAAAGAAGCTCAATGGCAGGAAGCAGGATTGTTACAACCTTCATCGTAATCTCTATAAACCTTACTAAACCGGCTTTACCCTTGCCCAAATGATCAGTCCTAATTCCCTGCTTCTTCTGCAGAAGCATTTTTATAAAATAGCAGCCGTAAAAAGCTGCTAAAATAAATATACTAATTATTTGAAATACCATCTTATATTCCTCTTATAATATTAAATCTATTAGCCCTGCTGCTTTTCTTTCTCCATTTCCTGATTGATGACATCCTCACTGTCAGCCATAGCCTTAAGAGTCATCTCCAGCAGCTTGTCCAGCTCCCAGCCAAGCTGGTTGGCACCACGCTCAATTACTTCTCTGGAACAGCCGGCAGCAAAGCCCTTGCTCTTATATTTCTTTTTCAGGGATTTAAGCTCCATGTCCTTGGTGCTTTTTGAAGGTCGCATAAGGGCTGCTGCCCAGATAAGCCCTGTTAACTCATCTGCAGCAAAGAGCACCTTCTCCATCTCATGCTCGGGAGCAACATCTATTGTAGCACCGCAGCCTACGGTAATACCATATCCGTGCGAAACAACACTATGGATAATATCCTCCCCTACTCCTGCCTGACGCAAAAGCTCCGGTGCCTTCAGGCAGTGCTCATCAGGATATAGTTCGAAGTCGATATCATGCAAAAGCCCGACAACTCCCCAATACTCCACCTCATCTCCATAGCCTAATTCCCTGGCAAACCATTTCATAACAGCCTCAACTGTCAGTGCATGCTGAATATGAAAAGGATCCTTGTTATACTTCTTAAGCAAAGCCAAAGCCTCATCTCTTGTTATATGTCCCATTGTCAATCCTCCTTTACGTTTTCAAAGCAGTGTCTATTATGATCAATTATAGGCTAATTATAGCAATAACAATACTCAAAATCAAAGTTAATTGTATGACTTTTAAGTAAAATTCTATTTCTACAGCATTCTACGCTGGAGCAATCACAGCTTGGCTCTCCCCCTATAAGCCGGCTCATAGCACATAATAACTGCTGTAGCACATCCTATTTCAGATCAAACAGTAATGGTACCGGTACTGCTGTTAACAACATTCTCTTTTATTTATTGCTCCAGGTTAAATATTTAGACTTTCCAATTCCTGCTTTTTCTGTTAAGATGACTTATAAATTAAGCAATAATCTTGGAGAGCGTATCTATGAGAACAGTAGCTATCGTAGCCTGCTCCAATGGACTAAAGCCTGAATTTGCCAGCCAAAATGAAGAGCTCTTTAGCTATTTTAAAATTATTATTCTTTCAGGACAATCCGAATCACAATAATACTACAATAGAATACATTAAACATTCGAATGATTTAATTATTGTCCTGTACCTCTATCTTTCTGATTTCCTTTGTTCTAATCTCTCTGCATATTTCCTCTATAAAGGTTGACAAGGGCTTCTGTCCTTCATCGCCAAGATAGCGGCTTCTTACAGATACAACGCCATCCTCCTCTTCCTTCTGACCTACTATCAGCATGTAAGGAACGCGATCCAGTCTTGCCTCTCTGATTTTGTATCCAATCTTTTCAGCTCTTTCATCCACTGTTACAAGGACACCGTTCTTCTGAAGCTCTTCCTTAACCTTTTTCGCATAATCGTGATACTTCTCTGAGATTGGCAATACTCTTACCTGCTCAGGACATAACCAGGTAGGGAACAGGCCGGCATATTTTTCAATCAGCAGCGCCAGGGTTCTTTCATAGCAGCCAACGCTGGTTCTGTGGATAATATATGGACGAACCTTGTTGCCGTTCTGATCAATATAGTACATATCAAACTGCTCAGCCAGTATAGCATCCCACTGAATTGTAATAATAGTATCCTCTTTGCCGTATACATTCCTTGCCTGAATGTCAACCTTGGGACCATAGAAGGCAGCTTCTCCATCAGCCTCTGTAAATGGTATGCCCAGCTCGATCAATACCTTGCGGATACGGTTCTGGGTGTCCTCCCATACCTCTTCTGTTCCGATATATTTTTCCTTATTGTTGGGATCCCATTTGGAAAGGCGATATGTTACATCCTCCTCAATACCCAGGGTCTTTAAGCAATACCTTGCTAAATCAATGCAGCCCTTGAATTCCTCATCCATCTGATCAGGTCTTACTATAAGATGGGCTTCCGAAATGGTGAACTGGCGTACTCTGGTCAAACCGTGCATTTCACCGGAATCCTCATTTCTGAAAAGGGTGCTGGTTTCAGCCAGACGAATAGGCAAATCCTTATAGGATTTCTGGCTGGCCTTATATACATAGTACTGGAAAGGACAGGTCATAGGACGTAATGCCAGCACTTCCTTGTCGTTTTTCTCATCACCGATAACGAACATGCCCTCCTTATAATGATCCCAGTGACCGGATATCCTGTATAAATCACTCTTTGCCATCAAAGGAGTCTTGGTTCTTACATATCCTCTGCTTTCCTCCAGATCCTCAATCCATCTCTGCAGAGTCTGAATTATCTTTGCTCCCTTTGGCATCAGCAAAGGAAGTCCCTGGCCGATTACATCAACTGTTGTAAACAGCTCCATCTCGCGGCCCAGCTTGTTATGGTCACGCTTCTTAATGTCCTCAAGATGGGCAAGATATGCATCCAAATCAGCTGTCTTGCTAAAGGCTGTTCCGTATACCCTGGTCAGCATTTTATTCTTTTCTGAGCCTCTCCAGTAAGCCCCTGAAGATGAAATTAGCTTAAACGCCTTTATATGCTTGGTGCTCATCAAATGAGGCCCGGCGCACAAATCCACAAAATCTCCCTGCTGATAGAAGGATATTTCAGCATCCTCCGGCAGCTCCTCTATCAGTTCCACCTTATAGGGCTCACCCTTCTCCTTCATAAGGGCAATGGCTTCCTCACGAGGCAGGGTAAAGCGAACCAGATCAGCGCCCTCCTTGATAATTTTCTTCATCTCCTGCTCAATTGCATCAAGAGCAGCCCGGTCAAAGGGTGCCACATCAAAATCATAATAAAAGCCTGTATCAATTGCAGGACCAATCGCCAGCTTTGCCTCAGGATACAGTCTTTTTACCGCCTGGGCAAGCACATGGGATGTGGTATGCCTGTAGGCAGCCTTGCCCGCTTCGTCATTAAAGGTTAATATATTAAGCTGGCAGTCCTTATCTACAATAGTCCTAAGGTCCACTACCTTTCCATCAATTTCTGCGGCACACGCCATCCTGGCAAGGCCTTCGCTGATGTCTTTGGCAATGTCAATAACAGACATCGCCAGTTCATATTCCTTAACTGAACCATCCTTTAAAGTTATTTTCATAATAATCCTCCTTCTGCGTTAACCTATGGTCATCTATCGTATTTGAATTCAAAAATTATCCTGATGGATAATTCGGATATATATTTATCCGCTTAATATTTATACGTTAAAAAACGCCCTCCCTTCCGACAGCCTGTATCTATCGAAAGGGACGAGCGTATAATACGTCGCGGTTCCACCCTTTTTGGTGCAATGCACCCACTTAATTATGATTATAACGGAATCACCGGACCGGATTAGGGCCACTCCGAGGTAGTTTTCATATGCTTCTGCACAGACACTGTTAATATATAAACCGAATAAGCCGATTAACCAAAGCCTAATGTCTGCATGAATAAGATACTTTCACCAAAATGTATCTCTCTCTGTATTCTTCCGCATACTACTCGTCTCATCAACGTGTTGGACATATTGATTTTGAACTTTATTATAGCATTCTTAAAATCAATGTCAAGTGTCAAATTTACCTTGTCAGCCTGCAGGATACAGACAGATATAGCTTTATAAGCCCTCAGATTTTATTGCAGCATAGCTGCCTGTCTGCTTGCATATATTCATCAATGGTTATTACTGCTATTTTGCCGACGGGAAGAAGGGGCGCAATGTTGCCGCCACATTGCTGACAGGCATAGTCTGAAGTATTACCTTGCCGGGGCCGGTGACAACTGTGTTAAATATTCCTTCGCCGCCAAAGAGCATATTCTTGACACCGGGCACCGTCTGTATTTCCATTGAGCAGCTTTCGGTCATGGCTGCCAGATATCCGGTATCAATGACAATCTTCTGACCCGGTGCCAGGTTATATTCTACTGCATATCCGTCAATTTCAATAAAGGCTATGCCCCGGCCGGAAAGCCTCTGCATGATAAAGCCCTCTCCTCCGAACAGGCCTGCCCCAAGCCTCTTCTGGAAAAAGATCGACAGCTCAACACTTGCTTCTGAAGCAAGGAAAGCTGACTTTTGCACAATCATACCGTTTCCGGGTGAGATTTCAAGAGCTCTTATGGAACCGGGGAAGCTTGATGCAAAGGCTATCATGCCGTCGCCGCCCATTGCAGTATATTTGTTTTGGAATATCGAGTCACCGGAGAACATTCTGCCTAATGCCTTGCCGATTCCTCCATTGGTAGTCGTCTCCATCTTCATATTGGGACTCATCCAGCTCATAGAGCCTCTTTCCGTAATCAGAGCTTCTCCTGCACTGACATGGCATATTACCACCGGCAAGGGCTCCCCAATTATCTCATATCTCATAAAAACTTCCTCCTTAATCTTCTATATTCGTTAGCTTTAAAAGCCTATACCGTTCTATTTTCCAAAGCAGCAATCTCCAGACACCAATTATGCCAGGCTGTTTAGATCAATCTCCTCCAGCCTGCCTACTATTGATATGGATGCATTCTTTATATCAAAATAGTTGTTGGCATAATCCAGGATATCCTTTTGTGTCACCCTGTCTATTCCGTCAATCAGCTCTTCAATCGGCACTATCCTGCCCCTGTAAAGCATGGACTTACCGTTGGCGCTCATAATACTCTTGGCGCTTTCATTACCCAGAATTATCTCCGTTTTTATCTGCTCCTTGGTCATAGCCAGCTCATCCGCTGTAACGCCCTTTTTCTTCATATCGCTAACTATCTGAAATATCTTTTTAACCACAACAGGTGCCTGCACAGGATTCATGGCGGCATAGATATGGAATAAACCCGCTTCACGGTAAGAGCTGCCATATGAATATATCGAATAAGCCAGTCCGCTGTTCTCCCTGATTTTTTGGAACAGCCTCGAGTTAATGCTTCCTCCCAGTATGGAATTTACTACAGACAGCGCATAGCGCTCCTCGGCCAAATAGGAAATACTGTCAAATGCAATATTGCAGTGCAGCTGTTCAATATCCTTGCTCTTTTTGCAAATAACCCTTTTATACCTTGGCTTCTCCTGACTAAACTGTGCCGGCTTTCCTTCCTTAATCCTGCCAAACCTCTCTTCTATAAGCTTTAGAATCTCATTTTCATCAAAATTACCGGCCACCGATATAACAATGTTGCCTGATACATAGAAGGTATCCATAAAATCCCGTATCTGCTGAACACTTACCTTCCGGACCACCTTTTTGGTCCCTGAAATGATATAGCCCAGGGGATGCCTCTGCCATATATTTTGCTGCAGCATGTCATGAACCAAATCCTCCGGTGAATCCTCATACATATCTATCTCTTCCAGAATAACACGCTTTTCCTTCTTCAGTGCCTTCTCATCAATCAGTGAATTAAGCAGCATATCCGATAATATATCTATAGCAATCGGCAAATGAGAGCTTAAGCAGGTAGCATAGTAAGATGTGCATTCCTTGCTGGTATATGCATTAATGTTTCCACCAATCCTTGCCATCTCGTCAGCTATCTGCTTGGCGCTTCTATTAGTGGTTCCCTTAAACAGCATATGTTCAATAATATGGGCTATGCCATTATTATCATCATTTTCATAAGCGGAGCCTGCCCTTACCCATACTCCGAAGGATGCGCTTTTTAAATATGGCAGCACTTCGGTTACTACGGTAATTCCGTTGGATAACGCATTTATATTTGCCATGATGTCCTCCCTTAATCGCTCATTCGCAAAATACGCACCTGTGCGTACCTAATTTTACCATATACGACATAAGTATTCAATTATATATTATATAATGTGAAATTCGCAATATTATATAATGTGAAATTCGCATTCAAATTAATTATAAAAAAGACTGCCGTAAATCGCTATCCTGTTACGGCAGTCCGCCATCTGTTCTTTTGCCGGCTATGAATAAGCTTTAACTCCAGCTACAATAATGGCAAAAATATTATAGCAATTATTGCAATGCATATAGCTTGCTGCGCAGCTGTGATATATTCTGCTCTCTGTGAAAATCCAGTACAGTCCTGCCATTCAGTCTCAGCTTCTTTTCCGTACCATTGACAGGAAGAGTCAGATAATCAATACCATAGTTGAAATAAAAGGGAAGCATGATAATAAACTCCACGATTTTGCTTTCGGAAAGGTTAGTCGTAATTTTAGGCAATATCTCATTAAGAAAACCATTCATCTGAATTATATTGAAGTCCTTTACCTTGTTCAGGATAGAAAGGACTACCGCCTTCTGATTGCCGTGGCTGATTAATTTACCGTCATCGTCATACCAGTTACGGGAGTAGCCTAATGCCTGCTTTCCAGTAAGCAGAGTCTTGCCTTCATTATATACCAAATCGGCATTCTCGTAGAAGCCCAACTGATCATTAATCTCCCTGATATTGCGGTTTAGAGGTGCAAGCTCCTGTTCTGCTATATCAAGCTCCACTCCCCCTATTAAATCGACTATATCAATATAAGCCGAATAATCGGCCATTATAAAGCCATCAATTACAATTCCGAAATTCTTTTCCAGGGTTTCCTGCAGCAGCCTGGTACCACCAAGCTTATATGCGGTTACCAGTCGCTCATTGCCTACATCCGGGATATAAAGATATATATTATTGTAAAAGCTGGTTGTTATAAGCTTTTTGCTTCGTTTATTCACAGTAAACAGGGCAAAGCTTTCATTGCTGGAGCTGTTTTTACTGGCAAGATCCTGTCCGATTAGCAGTATATTCATAACCTTGTCATCTATTATAGCTTCTATTTCAGCTATTTCCTCATCAAGGCTGTTTCCATTGTATTCTGCTGAAATGCTATCATTCATATCCTGTTTGCCAAAAAGACGCCCTGCAGCATT
>JAAZDK010000150.1 GCA_012512855.1 Clostridiales bacterium | reverse complement strand
TATTAATAAGGTTTTTTGTAAAAACTCTTTCTAGCAGCCAATTACGATCTAAAACTCGAATATCTATTTTATATTTTTGTCTTAAGTCATCTTCAGCTTTAGCACGATTTTTATCAGAAATATATTGATTGCTAATAAAAAATATTTTTGCATACCCACGACCTTGCCGAACATTAGTATCCACTATTTTTTCCACATCAGAATATAGTTTTGACTTCCAATCTTGTTTTGCACTAAAAGCAAACGCCCATCTTTCTTGAATAGCTTCAATCCCAATACCATAATACCATAATATAGGTAATTGATCTGAAACAGGATATGTCTCTGAATCAACTTTGCTATCTCCTCCACCTGTTGGACCTGTTTGTGGTAGTAAATTAGGACAAATCTCTTTTTCAGCAATGCGTCGACAGAAAACCTCAAATTTCTTTTCTTCTCCCCGGCTTGTAAGAGTATTTAAATAATAATCAAAAAATGTTCTATCTAGTTTTGAGGCACGTATTATCTTTGAGTCAGAAAATTGGTCCGGATGCATTTGTTTATAAAATTCATAAGGTTTACGCATATTAACCACTCACATATAATACCATATTTTATTTGAATTACAATAATTTGCTTTCTCATAATTAATATGTGGTAATACATGGGGTATAAGAATTGTTCTTATTATCCTAACTTAGTCTCCTTCAAAATACTAAATTATAATTCAACTAAAAGAAATGATTTTGTCATATCATAGTTTGCATTGAGTATATTGAGCCAATAAAATAAATCATCCAGCTATTAATTCGCCAAGGCTTATGTTACAATAGATCTAGCTAAAGATGCAGCCATATTTTTAACAGGATTAGTGAATCATTCTAATTTATATGATAAAGCAGTTTTGGATAATTGGTGTTTGATATATTTTCCCCTTGTTAATGTAATGCAGAATATTATGAAGACGATCTGATTGATTCTGAAGAAGGAATGATGCATTTGGCTAAACAAAGAAGAACTGCTTAATATAAATTTGCTAAATAATTTCTATGATTTACTTGTACTAATGCCAGAAAATAATTGACTGAATTCTTTGGCTGATTTTTAATATATTTAATCGCAGTAACTGGCTGTTTGGCAAGAGATAACACATATGAAAGAATAAGTTCTCGAAAAATATCAGGTGAAAGGGCTACAGTAATGGAAATAGTAAGGATTAAGAGCAGATACTCATATATGGACATATCGAAGCGCAGAGAAATGATTTCCGATAGAAGCGTTATTTCCACTGCGCCTGCAACTGACAGGGCTGACTATTTTTATACGGGAAACGGGCACTACTGGCTGGAGAGCGCCGGAGGAGTAGAGAAGGACACGATTATTGTAACCGAGGAGCATCTTTATGAGCCTCTTTGGAGCAAAACGCCTAATCCGCCCGATTTGCGTGGATGTATTGATGATATCCGCAGGTGCGTCCTGGAGGGAAATCCCGAAAAGGCAGATGAGTATATTGACAGGGCACAGCGCATGGCCGGTTACGATAAGCTCATGAACATGGACAGCAAAATTGTCTACCCCATCGGCTCACCCAGAGTGCACAAGGCCTTCAGCTTTGATGTCACAAGAGAAGGACTAGATACGGACAGTGTATATAATTATATAAGATGGCTCGATATGGAGACCGGGCTTATTACGAACCACTTTGAGATAGCGGGTGAAAGCTATGAAAGCAGGATAGCAGCATCGTTTGCCGACAATTTCTCTGCTTTTGAATTTACCGCACCCAGAGGCAAGCTTAATATCTCTCTCGAAATAAAACTGCCCGGCGGACCGAATCTGTTTGGTATTCCGACCATGGTCGGTTCGTCTCACAGATGGACTGTGAAGGAAAACAGGCTTATCCTCAGCTGGCAATATAATCCCGAACTGACAAGCAAGGGGTATTATGCCATTATCGACGCCTCATGTGAGGATGGAGAGCTATGCGTCAGCTGTGAGAAAATAGAAACGAAGAATTCGACCCGACTGTATATTACCGTGAAGGTCATTAAGGTAGAGGATAATTTCGACTTTGATGGATATAAGGTCTTCGAGTCCGAGTTTGATAAGACAGACAAAAGGCTTGGCAGGCTTTTACAGGGGAATGCGGCCATCCTCGGGGAGAAGATGAACCGCTCATATATTACTCTGGGCAAGAAGGAAGACTGCTTACTTTCGGGCGAGGAGCTCCTTGAGAAATGTCACAGCGAGAAGGAGCTTTACCCAATGATGATGGATAAGCTGTACGACATGGGAAGGTTCTACCAGATTGTTGATACAGGCGATATTCCGCCCATGTGGGGGCAGCACAACATCAATACCAATCTCCAGGTATGTGCAGGCAACAATACAGGTCTCTTTGACGAGATGGATGTTTACTTTAAGTACTATGAGAGCAAGTTTGATGACTTCAGAACCAATGCCAGGCTTCTCTTTAATGCGAGAGGGCTTTTGGCAAGTGTTCACTGTGACCCGGATTCGGGCCTGCTCTATCATTTTTCAAAGACTTATCCGCATTACTGCTGGACAGGGTGTCTGGGCTGGATATATAACGAATTCTGGGGATACTATCTTGTTACAGGAGATAAGAACTTTCTGGAGAATAGGATTATCCCGGCACTTAAGGAAATTGCACTGTTCTTTGAGGATTACGCATGCCTTAAGGATGAGAAGGGAAAGAGCATATTTGTTCCTTCGTTCTCGCCTGAGGATCCCACTCCTAATCCTGATTACTCAACAGTTACCTGCAAGGACATTCATCCCACCAGAATCAACTCGGTGATGGATATCGCAATATGCCGCGAGGTGCTCACAAACCTCATTGAAGGCTGCAAAATACTCGGTATAGAGGAAGAAAATATTCCAAAGTGGAAAAGACAGCTGGAGGAGCTTCCCGTATACCTTACCGATGAGGAAGGCGGCCTTAAGGAGTGGGCATGGGAGTCGATAGAGGAGAACTATAATCACCGACATGTTTCTCATCATTACGATATATGGCCAGGAAGAGCCGTATCTGTGGATAGGGAGCCCGAGCTGGCACGCGCAATAAAGATTTCTAACAGAAAGCGCGCCCAGCAGGACGATTCCGCACACGGAATCATTCACAGGGCCTTCTGTGCGTTAAGACTGAAGGATAAGGAAGAATTTATCCAGAACATGTCGCAGCTGATTAATCACGGCTTTGTAAGAAGAAACCTTGCAACGGCACATTTCCCTTACAGAGGTCAATTCCCCGATCTTCAGGGCGCAATGCCTGCTCTTCTGATTGAGATGTGCATTTACTCAGAGCCCGGATTTGTGGAGTTCTTGCCGGCGCTTCCCGATGATTTCGCAGAAGGCAGGCTTGTCGGGGTGTGGCTCTATACCTTTGCAAAGTTGGAAAGCATGGAGTGGAGCGAAAAGGAAATCAAGGTATCCATAACGTCCAACAGGGATCAGACCATCACGTTTATGTTAAGAAACAGAGCGGCAAAATTCTTTGTAAATGGAAAAGAATATTATCCCTGTGACGGAAAAATCGACTACCACTTTAGCGAGGGCGAAAAAGCTGATATCTATATTGAGCTGTGACCTGCCGGTCGGACAAGGCTAAACAAGCCTGTCCGACCGATTATATTTTTAGCACTGTCCCTTCCCATCCAGTGAACAGGCATTTGCCTGCTTGTCGGAGCTTTTCTTCTCCTCCGTTAAAAAGTCCGACAGCTCGAAGGTCTTTCTTCCGTCCTCCAGAATAAAGAAGGGAATACCTACCTTTCCGGCTTCTTTAACAGGAAGAAACAAGGCATCATGATCTCGATAAGCCAGAAATTCCTTAAGAGTTGATATTTTTTCGCTTATATTTCTGTAGTCCAGCTCTATATCGGCATAATCCTTCAATTGCTCCTTTGCCTCCACACAATCCGGACAAATGTCTGTGCCATACATGATTAGCTTCATAATTATCATCCTCTCTTTTTTATTGTGATTCCTAATTAAACCCTTTTTTAATTCAGCCAACTGCTTTACAATCGCATTAAGCCTTGCAATCTTTAGCAGCTACCATCTCATGAAATTACCTTTTAATCTCATGAAATTCACTTTAAAATGTCCAGCTCTGCCCTTCCTTATTTATATCAATAATCGTTGTATAAGGATCTATTGTTCTGGATTGCTTAAATTGCTGAATAATCTCTGCCTTGCCCCAGAAGTGCATTGGAAATACATATTTAATCCTGGCTGTATGCAGCAGGTATTCCATGCCCTGATCATAGAAGTTTTCCTGTCTCGGATCCAATGGAACAAAAGCGAAATCTATCTCAAGCTCCTTAAGATTCTCCATTTCCCGCTGGAAATTAGCCCTCATATTGTTGCTTTCCTGCTTTGAATCCCCTTCCCATAACCACAGGTTAAGATCACCTGCATGATAGGTAATCTGTCCGTTGTAGCTTAATAAAAATGCCACTCCGCAGTCGGTTGATTTAAGTGTTTGCAAAATAATCTGACTGCCTTCCGTATCGTATAGCTCGTATTTGGTCGAAGGTTTTACAAAGATGATTTTATTCATTATTTCATCCATTTTTTCTTCTGTAATCTCTAACTCCGGATATTCCCTATTCTTCAGCTTTATATCAGAGGATAATATATAGCTTATAACAGGATGGCTTTCATATAGCTGAAAAATTGCCGGGTTAAAATGATCCCTGTGATTATGGCTGGCAAACACAAATAATTTTTTATCCTTCTTAATTTCAGGAATTTCGCCCTTATAATAATCAAAAAGCCAGTAGCATGAATCCCATTCCATCATAAATCCACTGTGCCCGATATATGTAATCTCCATAAATACACCCCCATATTTACTCTATCGCTACAAGCCAAATATTAATCCATTCTAAACTTTCGATTTATTAACTGCAATCAGCTTTTAAGATATTTTATCAGATAATCTGCAATACAATGTATATCTTATGTTATTTCTATTTACATTTATATATTTTATGCATTATAAAGTCTCCAGACCGTGTACGCTCCGGAGGCTTTACATTACTTAATCTATTATTTATGAAATTAACTTCTACACCACAAAATTCGATATTTCCTGTTCCAGTACCTCGGAATGATCCTTTGAGGCCTGCGCCTGCCTGGTTACCTTTTCTGACAGGCCGGTTATCTCGGTAATTCTGTCTGCGATATCACCTGTTCCCATTGCGCCCTGGTTGGCAGCCTGCGCCACCTCATTGACAGCATACATTATGCTTTCTATGGAGGCAAACAGTTGCTGGGCAGTGGCACTGAAATCGCTCATGACACCATCCATATAAGCTGCATCATCATGATAATCCTGGGCCACCTTCACCAGTTGCTCAAAGCTTGCGGCTATGTCCTTTGAGACAAAGCCAAGAATCTCCCTGGAGCTGTTTGCAAGATTGGTCATCGCACCGGTAATTTTTCCTGTAACCAACTGTATGCTTGCAGCCGCAGCCCTTGACTGTTCCGCCAGACCTCTTATTTCATCAGCAACAACCGCAAAGCTCTTTCCGCTTTCGCCTGCTCTGGCAGCCTCAATTGAAGCATTTATTGCCAGAAGATTGGTCTGTGAGGTAATTCTCAGAATTGTGTCCGTCAATAAATTGATATCCGAAATTACCTGTACATCCTCCAGGGCCTGTGACATTTTCTTCTCAATATCGGTCCGCATAGCATCTGTCTTTTCCTGGAATTCAAATATATCCTGCTTTGTCTCCTGTGCCCGCCTGCTGATGCCAACCACCTGCCGAACCGCCTCCTGTGATCTTTCGGCTATCATTTTAGTTGCAGATTCAATCTCAGCAGAGGTCGCGCTCATCTCCTGGGCGGCTGCCGCCGTTTCCTCCATATTCGCCGCCAGCTCCTGGCTTACCGCCGCCACCTCCATGATATTGTCATTCAGCAGCTTCATATCATCATTGATATAATACACTGCATCAATTATACTGTCAGCTGATCTCTTTGCGCTGGAAACCAGCTTTGCCACAGCCCTTTTCATGCTGTTTAGCTCTCCAGCCAGCAATCCAAAATCATCCTTTCTGGCAACGAAAGCCTCAGGCAGCTCACCGGTAAAATCCCCTGTCGACAGCCTTCTGAAATAATCACTTACAGTTGTAAAGGATTTATTCAGGTCATGGGAAATGTATATGGATATTCCTCCGGCTATTATTATTGAAATTATAAAGATGACAACATAGCTGATTATATTTTTATTAACCTTTGCCAGCTCCTGCTCCTTGATGGTACTAATATAACTATCTATATAATCAGTATAATTTCCTGTACCCACTACCCATTCAAAGGGTTCAAAGGCAAGACTGTAGCTCCTTTTTGGTGACGCTTCTGTTTCATTTGGTTTCGGGAACCAGTAATCGGTATAGCCGCCTCCTTCTTTTCTTCCATTTTCTATTATTGCCTTAATTAACGGAAAGCCGTTGACATCCACCTGGTTCATACGGTTTTTCCCTTCTTCATCCCTTCCAAGGTAGGCCACATTTATACCCTCATAGGTATCAATCCAGAAATAGCCGTCCTGTCCATAGTTCATATTTCTTACCAGGTCTGCAGCAATCTGCTTGGCCTCCTCCAGGTCATATCTGCCTTCCTCATAGCCGTCATAAACTGCATCGAGCATAGATATAACACCTTCAACCAGATTTTTAACATTAGAGTCATAATCCTGGCGAATACTTTCTTCCATCAACTCCAAACTCTTTTTCATGGAGCTTTTTTGGTTAATGACAGCCACAACAGCGGTTAAAACCGCGACTGCCATAAGAAGCATAACCAATAACAGTATTTTTGTTTTTACCTTTAAATTATTCAGCTTCATGGCGGCGTCCTCCCGAATACAAATTGAATTTATGTTCTGATTTTATACTGAACTGTAAAAAAAATCAATAATAATATTGATATCGATTATTATTTTCATTTATTGGGACAAATTATTAGAAAAATGCCCCTTGGATGGCATGTAATTATATAATTTCTTCTATATAAAATGCCATACATTGCCTTCTTAACGACATCCTAAACTCAGGAGCATCAGTTTAAAGCCGTCACATAGCTTGTCTCCGTAAGCCTGTGGCTTTTCAAAAATTCCTCTGTACTGTATTCGGCAGCTCTTGTATGACAGGAAAAATCTTCGGCATTCTTAAGGAAAAAGTCATAGCTAATAATAGCCTCTCCACTGCCGGTGAGCGGATCATCCCAGGTCAGATCAATGTTATACCATTTGCCCTCCAGCTTTACGATATTCCACACATGCTCCTCTTCTCCGGCAGTACCTGCAATAATTCTGCATTCGATTCCTGCATCGGTAAAGAGCCTGTAGGCAGCCGCAGCATAGCCCAGACATACCGCACTATTTTCCGCAAAAAGGTCATAAGCGCTGTACCTGGTCAGTGACTGATCATAAGCGGCTACATTTATAATATAGTCATGTATAGCCTTTATCTTATCAAAATCCGAGGCATCGCCGATATCGAGAGATGCAAGCACATCAGCCAGATAGCCATCAAGAAGAAGCTCCTGCTCCGCTGTTGTTCTGTAATCTGCCATAAAATGCAGTCTTGCCCTGTTGCTCCCAAGCATTGACCAGCGGGCAGTCCAGCTTATAACAGTTGCCTTCAGATAGTCGGCATCAGCTGATGTGAATTTATCGTCAATTAAAGCAGCTGCATTCAAAAAATCATCATCCTCCAGCAGCTGCTTTAGGGTATCCTTATCCACAATTATAGTAAACTCATTCTTACGTGCCATGAGATTATCCCTGACGTAACGAATTGCATCCTCCCTGTCATGCAGGCTGTCAACCTGCCGCACAAGGCCTGTCCCTATATAAAGCAGGATTATGGACAAAGTAAAAGCTTTTCTGATCATATGCCACTCCCCATTCATATGACCATTTTACTTTTTTCGACAAATTATATCAATAGGAGCTTTTTAGTTAATTTCAAAACAGGCTTAACTGTCCATCTGTTGCTTCCCTTACCAGCATAGGGGGAGTACGCAAAAGCATCTCGGCCGCCGCCTGGCGGTCCATAATCCAGTCCCTTATCTCATTTTTAGGAATTACAAGAGGCATACGATCATGCACATCCCTGATAGATTCATTTGCCGCCGTAGTCAGGATGACATATCGCAGCTCTTCATTGTGAAAGGTAAATAATCCGGCCATATACAAAACAGTCGTCCCCTCCATACGAAACAGGAATTTGCGTTTGCTTTTGTCCCACTCATAAAAGCCTGTGGAGGGCACTATGCAGCGCCTGTTTTGCAGACAATCCCGGAAGCTTCTTTTCTCATGGGCGGTCTCGGCCCTGGCATTAATAATTACTCCCTTATCATTGAATTTGGGAAAGCCCCATATTGCCGCTTCAGGAGACAGCTCCTTCCTGTCCTCGACCAGTATGGGAGCAAGATTTGTCGGGAATATTTCGCCGGTTTTTATAGCCGCCTTTCCCTGTATCTTGGCATTAAGCTGCTCAAGTATCTCAAGCACCTCATCACTTTGCTCCACCGTAAAATTATATCTTCCACACATACTCAATCCTGCTTTCTTATAAATATCCATTCATTTTTATTGAATCAGGCCTGGCTTATCCCTTAATAGCCGTATACCTTTTCCTTTAGAAGTATTTTATTATATCTTTCTTTATTATGAAAGCTATTTTATATGTTTGCTTAAAGTTACCTGTAAAGGTCAACCGCTCTTTTCATCAAAATTTTCTTCTTTAAATTTCTTTCCCAGTTAAGTACTCATTATCACTTGGCCCTGCAGGTCTATAGCCTTTGCTATGTATAGCCTGATACCTTAGACTGTAATATGGCATACATCCCGGTCTGTCAAGCCAAAAGCCAAGCGGGCAGGCTTTGTCATGCAGGGCCTTTTGGCTGGCAAAGCGGCCGCCTGCTGCCATTAAAATACAGCCTTCAAAAATAGCGAAAAGGTATTTGACTTTTTATTAAATTGGATTATTATATTGTATGTGCGTATAAATTCAAGGGTTGTTCTTGCAGCAAATGCATTATTTCAGCGTATTCGAGCTTTTCATATATAAGTCGGACTCAAACACCCTCACACATAGCAGTTTTTATCTTATAAGGAAATCCCTTCGAAGCTTCCTATAAGATAAAATTAAATTACAAATAATATTAATGAACGCATAAGAGGAGGATTTCCCTGATGAAATTAGGATTCGATCCACAAAAGTACATGGAGGAGCAGTCTAAATATATTCTTGAGCGTGTTAATAACTATGACAAGCTCTATCTTGAATTTGGCGGCAAGCTGATCGGAGACAAGCATGCAAAGCGTGTTCTGCCCGGCTTTGATGAGGATGCCAAAATCAAGCTGCTGCAGAAGCTAAAGGACAAGATTGAGATTATTATCTGTGTATATGCAGGTGATATAGAACGCAATAAAATCCGTGGTGATTACGGCATTACCTATGACATGGATGTTATGCGCCTGATTGACGACTTCCGTTTTTACGGGCTGGAGGTAAACAGTGTCGTAATAACCCGTTACAGCAAGCAGGCAGCTACCCAGATTTTTATTAACAAGCTGAAGCGCCGTAATATCAAGGTCTATACCCATGCTCCCATACCCGGTTATCCTGCCGATGTGGATACGATTGTCAGTGAAAACGGTTACGGAATTAATCCTTATATCACCACTACAAAGCCAATCGTTGTTGTGACGGCTCCCGGCCCCAACAGCGGAAAGCTTGCCACCTGCCTGAACCAGCTTTACCATGAGTACAAACTGGGACGCAATGCAGGATACTCAAAATTTGAGACCTTTCCTATCTGGAATATACCTCTAAAGCACCCTGTTAATCTTGCTTATGAGGCTGCTACCGTCGATCTCAAGGATGTTAACATGATAGATAATTTCCATTTTGAGCGTTACAATGAAATCGCCGTAAATTATAACAGGGATCTTGAAATGTTCCCGGTAATTAAGCGCATTATAGAAAAGATTACAGGCAAGGAATCCATTTACCAGTCACCAACCGATATGGGGGTTAACAGAGCCGGCTTTGGTATAATCGATGATGAAGTGGTTTCAGAAGCCGCCAAGCAGGAAATTATCAGACGTTATTTTGCAACTGCCTGCGACTATAAGAAGGGTCAGCTGGACGAGGATTCCATGACCCGGATGAAGGTTATCATGGAAGAGGTAGGCTTAAAGCAGGAGGACAGGAAATGTGTGCTTCCTGCGAGGGAATATGCGGCTAAGCTCAGGGAAAGCAATGATAATGAAAATATACCTGTAATAGCCTTTGAATTTGAGGATGGTAAAATCATCACCGGCCGCAGCTCAGCCACCATGGATTGCGTCTCCGCAGCCATACTGAATGCCATTAAATATCTGGCCGGTATCAGTGATGAGATTTACCTTCTGTCTCCACTGATTCTTAATACAATAAGAGATCTTAAGGAAAAAGACCTAAAGAGCAAGATAACCTATCTCAATGCCAATGAGATCCTGATTGCCCTCAGCATATGTGCGGTAACAAATCCTACCGCCCAGTTGGCCTACGAAAAACTGGCATTGCTTAAGGGAGTGCAGGCCCATTGCACGGTAATGCTTAACCGCAATGATGAGCAACTACTTAAAAAACTGGGTATTGATGTTACCTGCGATCCGGTATATCCTTCGGAAAATCTCTACTATATATAATTAATAGCTTATGTAAGAAGCTTAAATATAAATGATTTTACCGTCAGATTTATTCTCAAAGAGATATTTGGGCATATATTTTCAGGTAAAAGAGCTACAGAAATGTGGCTCTTTTGCTTTTAATCCATGCCGTATACATGGTAGACATCGTTATTTGTGAAGCAATATTCCACAGATCAACAAAGGCTGCAGGCAAACGGTTCAGGATTAGCTTCAGTTCCCTCTATCCGCCTGACTGCAGCCTATTTTTAATTACATTCTTATAATAGCTTCATATCAGTTTTTAACAGCAGGCTTTATACTGCTTATTAATATGACCTATAATACCTCAGTCTTAAGCAAAAAATGATATATTTTAATCCTTAAGTGAAATGGCGTCCCATACCTCATTATTTATCACAACCTCATAATTCTTTGACCATTCCGAAAAAATCCTGCCAAACTCATCAAAACGCCTTTTCTCTATAATATCCTCCTTAACCTGGATTGTGGCGTCCTCGTTGTAATCTGTTACACAATAGATAATATGCCAGCCGTAATCTGTCGTGATAATATCGCTAACATCACCGGTATCCAAAGAAAGAGCGGCCTTTGCAAAGGCATCTGCATATTCCCCGGGTGCATTATCCCTGCCAAAGGTGTATTCAATTTTCTCTGCCTGGGTATTTGCTTCTGCCAGGGAGTAAAAATCGTTTGTCTCCCTGGCGCTGTTCAAAAGCTCCAGCACCTTGTTGTAGGCCTCATCCCTTTCCTGGGCAGGCAGCGGCACCCTGTTGCCGTCACTGTCCAAGCTCGTACTATATATAAGTATATGCTGCACCGTCACCTGTCTGGCCTCATAATCGGACACTCTGGTATCAACATTAATTGTCTTTTTTTCAAATACCTTCTCGGCCAGCAGATTATCCGAATACACCTGCCTTAACAGCTCCTCGGTAATATGGTATTTTTCCCTGTCCTCATAAGTAAGGCCGTTAAAGTGCTCCTTTGCGTAAGCATTTGCCTGGGCTATCTCCTCCTCTTCAAGGACTATGCCCTCCTTCAGCGCTTCCTGGCGGATTACTTTTAGCTCAATAATCTGATCCATCACCTCATTCTTCAGCATCCTGCCAAAGGTAACACCGTCACCCTTTATGTCCACATCCCATATTCCTTTTCCGTATTCGGTCTCATAATTAGCCTGGGCGGATTTAAGATAAACCATTGCTTCATTATAATAAACCTTCGTATCACCAATGATAGCCACCAGTTCACCGGCACCGGTATTCTCCAAAATCTCCTCGGTCTGCTTTTTGCCGTCCGCCTTAAAATACGACAGCTGTACCACGGTGTTGCTGTCGCTGTCATAGCTGACATAAAGCTCCTTGCCATCCTTGAGATATGAATATATGACAGTACCATTTTCATTATTTTCCGTTCTTGTGGTTTCGCTGCCGAAAACCCCCTTAAGCAGCTCATCCACATCCTCCTTGCCCATTCCTATCTTAACGCCATATACCATACAATCCTCGGCCTTTTTTAACAGAGTAATCTGTATGATGGAATTATCCTTTTCCATAACCTGCAGTATATCCTTTGCCAGATATACTCCATTGCTTTGCTCCTCCAGCTTAAGGCCGGTCTTTTTCTCTAGACTTTTTACGGATTTGCCTATATAATTAGTCAGTTCATTGTCCTCTGTCTCACCGCTGCAGGCAGATAACAGGAACACATACAAACAGCATAATATGATGATCAGATATTTTCCACCTTTGTACATCACATAACTCCTTTCATGAATATGGCGCAAGCAGCCGGCCATGCATATTTTATCGGCATAAAGCGATATCTATAAGCATCTACTCCTGCCTCAGGGCTTTTATATCCTCAAGAAGGGCCTTTATATATTCAAAGCTTGCGTGGACTTCGGATTTGCCCTTGTTAGCGGCAGGCAGCTTGTATTCAAAGCATGGCTCAGGCTGGGGAATAAATTTAAGCCTTCCTTTATATCGTGTCACCAGCTCCGGTATATTTTCTATCGCGAGCTTTGCCTTCGGATACATCATCAGCCTGACATCATTCCCCTTTTGCGACAGGGCTATTACATAAGCCTGATGGCAAAGGGCCTTAATCAGGGCAATGTGCAGCAAATTATTTACCGCAGCAGGCATATCGCCAAAACGATCGATCAGCTCCTCCTGCATATCCATCATTTCCTCTTCATTCTCAATATCAGCAATTCTCTTGTAAATGTCAAGCTTTTGCATCTCATTTTTTATATATGAAGCAGGAATGTATGCATCTATATCCATGTCCACAGTGGTTTCAAATGCTTCCTCATCCACCATATCTCCCTTGAGGGATTTAATGGCGTCATTGAGCATCTTGCAGTACAAGTCATAGCCTACAGCCTCCATATGGCCGCTTTGCTCAGCGCCAAGAAGGTTGCCGGCTCCCCTGATTTCCAAGTCCCGCATGGCAATCTTGAAGCCGCTGCCCAATTCGGTAAACTCCTTAATGGCATGGAGCCTTTTTTCGGCCACCTCCTTAAGCATCTTGTCCCTTCGGTACATAAGGAAGGCATATGCTGTCCGGTTGGAACGGCCCACTCTTCCTCTCAGCTGATATAGCTGGGACAGGCCCAGCCTGTCGGCATCATCAATAATAATGGTGTTGACATTGGAAATGTCCAGGCCCGTTTCAATAATTGTTGTTGAAACCAGTACGTCTATTTCACCCGAAATAAATTCAAACATGATTTTTTCAAGTGTACGCTCATTCATCTGGCCATGGGCATAGGCAACATTTGCCTCAGGCACAAGCCTTGCCACCTTATCCGCCACCTCATCGATTCCGTTTACCCGGTTATAGACATAATAAACCTGTCCGTCCCTGGCCAGCTCCCTGCTGATTGCCTCCCGGATAATTTCATCATTATGCTCCAGTACATAGGTCTGTATTGGCAGCCTGTCAACCGGAGGAACATCAAGAATGCTCATGTCCCTTATGCCCACCAGGCTCATATGAAGGGTCCTGGGTATAGGTGTGGCGGTCAGGGTAAGCACATCCACATCCTTCTTCAGCTGTTTGATCTTTTCCTTATGGGTCACACCGAAGCGCTGCTCCTCATCAACAATAAGCAGGCCAAGGTTTTTAAACTTTACATCGGAGGACAGTACCCGGTGGGTTCCCACCACTATGTCCAGGCTGCCCTTTTTAAGCCTTTCTATTATTTTCTTTTGCTCAGCAGCCGTTCTGAAACGGGAAAGCACATCAATACTTATAGGATAATCCATCATTCTCTGAACCAGGGTATTATAATGCTGCTGGGCAAGGATAGTGGTGGGCACCAAAAAGACCACCTGCTTGCCGTCGGACACAGCCTTAAAGGCTGCCCTTATGGCAACCTCCGTCTTGCCGTATCCGACATCTCCGCATATTAGACGATCCATGATCTTTTTGCTTTCCATATCTTTTTTGACGGCTTCTATTGCCGCAAGCTGATCCTCTGTTTCCTCATAAGGAAATGCTTCCTCAAATTCCTTCTGCCATACGGTATCGGGGCTGAACGCAAAGCCCTCCTTTGCCTGCCTTTGAGCATAAAGCTCCACCAGCTCCTTGGCAATTTCCTTAACCGCTCCCTTAACCCTGGCCTTTGTATTCTTCCACTCAATGGAGTTTAGCTTGTTGATCTTGGGCTTTCTTCCTTCCGAGCCGGAATATTTCTGAATCACATCAAGGCCTGTTGCAGGAACATACAACACGCCTCCGCCACCATATTCTATTTTAATATAATCCTTCGTAATCTTGTCTACTTCAATCTTTTCAATGCCTCTGTATATACCCAGACCATGGTTTTCATGAACCACATAATCGCCGGGAGTCAGATCAGAAAAGCTGTGAATTTTGCTGCCCTCATAAGCGGACTTTTTGCGCTTTTTCTTCTTTTCCGTACCGAAGATATCGCTTTCCGAGATTATGACAAATTTAATCAGAGGATATTCGAAGCCTCTTTTTAAATTGCCATAGGCCACCATAATCTCTCCACCCTGCAATACCCTGTCCATATCCTCGCTGTAAAATGCGTTCAGGTTAAAATCCCTCAAATCCTCACTTAAACGCATGGCCCTTGTCCTGGAGCCCGACAGCAGAATAACCCGGTATTTGTTCCTCTTCCAGTGTTCAAGGTCCTTAACAAGGATATCGAAATTCTTATGATAGGAGGCAACCGTCTGTACGGTAAAATGGCATTTCTTTTTTGGAGAAATTAAGCTGTTTTTAGCCTCCATGGTGCTTATCAGGATACTGTTTTTGCCTGCCAGCAGGCTCATTACTTCCTTATGGCTATATATAACGTCCATCTGGCCGGGAAGAATATAGCCCTTTTCAATACGGCCAATCATTCCCTCACGGAACTCGGTCTCTACCGCCTCCCCTTTTTCAATCAGGCGTCCGGGCTCATCCAGAAAGAAGATCGTATCCTCATTGCTGAAATACTCAAAAAAGCTCATTGTCCTATCATAAAAATAATTAATGAAGCTCTCCAGCGTCACATAGGCCTGATGGGACTCCAGCTCTTCCCTGAATTCATTGATTATGGAATGAATGCGGGCGGCTTCCTCAGTCTTAAACTGATCCCGCAGGCTCTTATAGTATTTTTTCTCTTCCTCTTCAATCCTTTTAAGACCTGCCCTTATCCGCTCTTCATCCGGAATAACCTCTGCTGCCGGATATATGGTCAGGCTGTCGGCCTGCTCAATTGAACGCTGGCTGCTGACATCGAAAATTCGTATGGAGTCAATCTCGTCCCCCCACAGCTCTATACGGTAGGGGGCCTCCTCAGTTAGAGGGAAAATGTCAATAATACCGCCTCTTACAGCAAACTCACCCGGTGCCTCCACCTGGGCCTGCCTTACATAACCAAGATGAACGAGGTCGGATATAAACTCCTGCTGCTTTAATATAGTGCTTTGCGTAACCGTCAGAATGCGCTCCTTAATCTGCTCAAGAGGCAGCAGCCTGTCCATACCGCCATCCAGCGTAACAATGATGGTTGAAGCCTTACCTTCAATCAGTCTTTTCAACACCCTCAGGCGGTCCCTGACTATGGCATTGCCCCTTATGTCGGCGCTGTAGAAAATGAAATCCTTGGCAGGATATATTAAAACATCCCTGTCATAAAGGCGATAGTCCTCATAAATTTCCTTGGCCTTTACTTCATTATAGGTAACAATAACCCTGTATCTGAAATCCCCGGCAAGTCCATGAATCAGATGGCATTTTTGCGAATCTATACAACCGGTAACCTGTACCGGAAAAGCTTTCATTTTTATATTTTCCCTGATATCGTTAAATTCCTTAAGTTCCAACAAGGGGGCAGTAAAGGTTTTCACCGGCATATCCTCCTGTAAAAGGTCTTGATAATCTGGTTTTATCCGTGAGTTAATTTGAAAAATTTTCCTGTTAATAGAAATAAGAGATTAACCCTTTGGCCGCCAAAGGGCTATATTATATATCCTAATCGCTCATCTTTTTATTATATTTGTTCATTGCTGCATCTATACCGGAGCTTATAATCAGCCTGCAGGCATCGGATGCATTTTTCAGAGCCTCACGAATGACCGGCTGCTCCTCACTGGTAAATCTGGACAAAACATAATCGGCCAGATCCCATCCCGGCGGCTTGTCACCGATACCTATCCGTATACGGGCAAATTCATCGGTACCAAGCTGCTCAATAATGCTTTTCATGCCCTTTTGGCCGCCTGCGCTTCCCTTTTTACGGATGCGCAGCTGCCCAGGCTCAAGATTAATATCATCATATATGACAATAAGCTGATCCAGGCTTATTTTATAATAATCCACCAGCTCTCTTACACACAGACCGCTTAGATTCATATAGGTCAGGGGCTGGGCCAGCAAAACCTTCTCGCCCTCTATCATACCACTACCACAGATAGCCTTATGCTTTCTGCTGTTTAAGGTAATATTGAAATCATCAGACAATCTTGTAATCGCATCCCATCCGATGTTGTGCCTGGTAGCCTGATGCTCCCTTTCCGGATTTCCCAAACCGACTATTATATACATTTTATAAAATCCTTCCATTCTATATAATCTGAATCATCTATATTAACTTATAAGATTTATTATAAGGCAGGCCATCCTTTTTAGATAAGTCGCCAAAAACGACTACGCGCTTTATTTTTGTCAGACTCTAATAGTAAAGTCTATATGATATAATATTATATTTCAATATCTCGGCGCAATAAAATCTTAACACACTTTCTGCACCATTTCAAAATCCAACACCTGAAAAGCTTTCCGAAAATCCAATACCTGCAGCATCCTTCTTAAAATCCAACACTTTCGGCAGCTCCGGCGCATATGTCGGATAAGAATATTGTAAATACTTCATTAATTATTTATAATTGACATAAGCATAAGCTAATCATACCGGTTAATTGTGCAAAATTTGAAATCCTTTATATGCGCTATTACAATATTTTTACTGTTATGAATTATTATGTATTATTGTTATGCTTTTAGCTTTTAGATTAAGCTGCAGCAGAAGCCCTGCTGCTTTTAATCCCTATAGGATAAATTAAAAATATGAAGGGTTGGTGTACACTATGAATTTAAGCAATAAAAAGCTGAAGCTGTGGTATAACACTCCGGCAACAGAATGGATTGAAGCCCTGCCTCTTGGAAACGGTAAATTGGGTGCAATGGTTTTCGGAAATCCCTTTAATGAAACCATTCAGGTTAATGAAGAAACCGTATGGAGCGCAGGAGCAAACAGATATGTAAACCCCAAAGCCAGGGAGCTGGTTGAGGCAACTCGCCAGGCTATCCTCAAAGGGAATCTGGCACAGGCAGGCGAACTGGCCAAAGCTGCTTACGAGGGCAATAATCAGGGCTCCTATCAGACCCTGGGCAATATCAGACTCAGCTTCAGCTATGGTGATGGCAGGCAGGCAGCATTTCACAGCTATAGGAGGGAGCTTGACTTAGCCAGTGCCATATCAAGGGTCAGATACTGCATTGCAGGTGTAACCTACCGGATAGAAAGCCTGATAAGTGCAGTGGATAATTGCCTGGCAATGAGCATGAGCTCCAGCGAGGGAATGAACATTACCCTTGAGGCAACACTGGACAGGCCGGAAAGCTTCAGTCTTGCCGAGGGCAGTCTGCCCCTGTCCCTGCTTATGAAGGGTAGCTGTGCAGACAATACTGTAAACTATTGTGCAATGCTAAGGATAATACCCAGCTTCCACGGATGGGGTAAAAAAGGCCGCGCAGCTATAGAAAACAACAAGCTGCTGATTGAAAATGCCTCCAGCCTGATCTTATATTTTGCCGCAGCTACGGATTATAATACAGCCGACCCTGAAAAAGCTTGTATAGAGCGAATTGAAGCTGCAGAGAAAAAGGGCTTTGCTGCCATAAAAGCCGACCATATGGCCGAATACGGCCACCTGTTTGGCAGAGTGGACTTTAGTCTGGGTGAGGACAGGCTCTACGACTTTATTCCGACCAATGAAAGGCTTTTAAGGGTTGCAGAGGGGGATATTGACAATGCCCTGGTGGCCTTATATTACCAGTACGGAAGATACCTTCTTATATCCAGCAGCAGACAGGACTCCGCCCTGCCCGCCAATCTGCAGGGTATCTGGAACAATGCAATGTACGCCCCCTGGGGCAGCAGATACACCATTAATATCAACACTGAGATGAACTACTGGCCGGCGGAGCAGTGCAATCTTTCCGAATGCCATGAGCCCCTTTTCAGGCTGATTGAAAAGCTTAAGGAGCATGGCCGCATAATTGCCGACAAAATGTATGGTTGCAGAGGCTTTGCCGCCCATCACAACACCAATATATGGGGAGATGCCTCTCCACAGGATAACTGGCCTACCTCTACCTATTGGGTAATGGGAGCCGCCTGGCTCTGCCTGCATCTCTGGGACAGATATGAATTTTCGCTGGATAAGGATTTTCTGGCAAAGGCTTATCCCACCATGAAGGAGGCATGCGAATTTTTCCTGGATTATCTTGTGGAGGACAGTAAAGGCAGGCTTATCACCTGCCCCAGCCTATCACCGGAAAACACCTACAAGACAGAGGACGGAACAATAACAGCCATATGCGCAGGCCCCACCATGGACAGCTCCATTCTCAGGGCACTGTTTTCCTCGGCAATTAAGACGGCTGATATCCTCGGCCTTGATGGCGAATTTGCCCGGGAGCTTGCGAGTCTTATGAAGAGGCTGCCGGAACTGGAAATCGGCAAAAACGGCACCATCAAGGAATGGGCGGAGGATTATGAGGAGGTCGAGATAGGGCACAGGCATATATCCCATCTGTTTGCCCTGCATCCTTCAAGCGAAATATCACCGGATAAGACACCCGAACTTGCTCTGGCGGCAAAAAGGACCCTTGAGAGAAGGCTTAGCCACGGCGGAGGCCATACCGGCTGGAGCTGCGCCTGGATTATCAATATGTTCGCCAGACTTTGGGATGCTGAAAGCGCCCATAAATATGTCCAGACCATCCTTGCCAAGTCAACCTATCCAAATCTCTTTGATGCCCATCCTCCCTTCCAGATTGACGGCAATTTCGGAGCTACAGCAGGCATCACAGAGATGCTTCTTCAAAGCATAAACGGAGTTATACATCTTTTGCCGGCACTGCCATACGAGTGGCCGGAAGGCTTTATTACCGGACTTAGGGCAAGAGGAAATTATGAACTGGATATAGAATGGAATAAGGGCAAATTAACAAGGGCTGTGATCAAATCCCTTGCATCAGGAGCCAGAAAGGTAACGCTCAGGTTAAGGAACGCCCAGGCCTATACTGTCAGATGCAACGGCCGGGTAATTGATCTAACAGACCTTGGCAATGAGCTGATAAGCTTTGAAATCACAGATGAGGCAGCATACCTTATTGAAGCGTAGGAAACACACAAATAGAGCATGAAGCAAATAAAATATTTATGAGCTGAAATGTTACAAGTATAGTTATGAGCATATATGAAAGGAAGCAGCCTCTGGCTGCTTCCTTTTCATCATACCACCCTTATTGTTCTTCAGCTGCATTCTCTGTCTTTTCTTCCGGTGCTTGTACATCCTCTTCTTCAGTCTGAAGAACTGCTTCGTACTTCTCAAGGATAATTCTTTGTATCTTATCCCTAGTATCGGAATTAATAGGATGAGCAATATCCCTATATTCACCGTCTCCGGCTTTTCTGCTAGGCATAGCAATGAATAAGCCCTTATCGCCTTCAATTACTTTAATATCGTGTACCACAAACTCGTTATCAATAGTAATTGAAACAACAGCCTTCATCTTGCCTTCCTTACTCACCTTACGTACGCGCACGTCGGTAATTTGCATGGTATGGTCCCCCTTCTGTCATAGTATCTTTGGTTATGTTATTTAGAAAGCTGGTCAGTCTAGTACTACTTTCCACGCTGTAAGCACTAACCTAATTCAAACAAACAATAATTTATATTTATTACTATTCCTGTGAAAAGGATTATATCATATAACTTACAAAATGTGAATAATATTTCATAAAAAACACCAAATAATTGCAACTTTTTTGCATTTTATGATAAAGTTAGCATACTTTTACCTAAAAAATAATCTCATTTTATACTATTTTAAAAAACACAAGTATCCTGATTTTATGAATTGAATATAATGGATACAGATATTTGTTTATTTTACATAAAAAGCTGTGGTTTGATTTATATATTGTGTTTGATTCAAAATAGTTTATAATTACAGGTAGCTGTTAATCAAAATCAGGCGAAAATGCTTGATATTTTATTCTATTAGCAAGGATGGGTTGTATGTATTACATTAATTTAAAAAAGCCATGCCGTATACATTTTATCGGCATAGGCGGTATCAGTATGAGCGGATTTGCAGAATATCTACATAATCAAGGCTTTAAGGTAAGCGGCTCCGACCAGCACAAAAGCGACATAACAGAGCATCTGGAAAGTCTGGGCATCAGATTTTATCTGGGGCATAAAAGCTCCAATATAAGCCCTGACATTGAGCTGGTGGTTTATACAGCTGCAGTTCCTGCCGACAATGTCGAAATGCTTGAAGCAAAGCGACTGAACATACCTGTACTCTCCCGGGCGGAAATGATTGGTCAGCTAATGCTGAATTTCTCCGATGCGATCGCCGTTTCCGGAACCCACGGAAAAACCAGTACCACCTCCATGCTGGCTTCCATCTTTATTGAAGCCGACCTGGACCCGACCGTTTCTGTAGGAGGCATACTGGACGCTATCGGCGGCAATATCAGGATAGGCAATTCTGAGCATTTTATATTGGAGGCCTGTGAATATACCAATACCTTTTTGCATTTTAACCCGAAGCGCAGCATCATACTCAATATCGATGAGGATCATCTGGACTTTTTCAAGGATCTGCAGGATATCCGCAACTCCTTCCGCCTTTTTGCGCAAAAGCTGCCCGATGACGGCCAGCTCTTTATCAATGGTGAAATAGATAATTATGAAGAAATAGTTGCCGGCCTGACCTGTGAGGTATTCACTTATGGAATAACAGATCCGGCATACGGCAAAGCCGATACAGGCTATGACTATTCGGCTGACAATATAGAATTTGATGAATACGGCCGGGCAAGCTATGATATATATCACAAGGGCTACAAACTAGCCAGAATCAGACTGAATACCTCAGGCCTGCATAATGTATCCAATTCCCTTCCTGCAATTGCTGTTGCCCTGCAGGAAGGAGTAAGTATTGAGCTGATAAAAAAGGCTCTGGCTTCGTTTAAAAATTCCAGACGCCGCTTTGAAGTCAAAGGCAAGATAGGCGAGGTTACCATAATTGACGACTATGCCCATCACCCGGCGGAAATACGGGCAACCCTGACAACAGCCCTGGCTTATCCACATAATAATATCTGGTGTGTCTTTCAGCCTCACACCTATTCAAGGACAAAGCAGCATCTGACAGAGTTTGCATCCGCCCTGTCACTGGCCGATATGATTGTTCTGTCGGATATTTACGCCGCCAGAGAGGCTGATCCGGGAGACATTTCCTCGAAAGATTTAGCGGATGAAATAGCTAAATTAGGGAAGGAAGTATACTATTTCAAATCCTTTGACGAGATTGAGACTTTTTTACTACAAAATTGTATGAACGGTGACCTGTTGATAACCATGGGCGCCGGAGACATTGTTTCAGTGGGAGAAAATCTTCTAGGCTTGTAGTTATCCACATTATCCACAGCGTTATCAACATTTTTTTATGATATCCGCTGTGGATTCTTTATTCTTCCCAGCTTTGTTATTATGTTAACAGCATAAAGTAAAAAACTATTATTCAATCATGTAAATCCAGATTTAATGACAATTTTTTACAGTAATTAATCCACATTATCCACCGTATCCACAAGGTCCAGTCGCCTTAAAAGCCCTGAAAATAGGCTATTTTCAGAAGTTTTTTTCTATGCTATAATAGCCACAGACATGACATACAATGTATGCGTCTATTTTAATACATATTTTTGCCGCCAGGCTATATGTGCTTCGCCTTCGGACGGATTTGAGCTATCTTAGATTTGAGTTATCTTATAGGAGCTTACAGCAAGTTTCCTATAAGATAAAATTTTGATGGCCCTTTTTAGCTGCGTATATAAGTGTCAATAAGTATATGGAGGTGTTTTCATGAGTGAAATACTGCTACAGGCAGATGGCATCTCTGATGTAACCATAATCCCCAACGTTTTTATCGATGTATTCATGCCTTCTGCCAACGGCGCATATGTAAAGGTATATCTTTGCCTGCTGCGCATGCTTATGGACAATTGTCCCGGTGTAACCATTTCCTCCATAGCAGACAGACTGGATAATACTGAAAAGGATATCGTCAGGGCACTTAATTATTGGGAAAAGCAAAGGCTTATAAAGATAGTTCGTAATACGGAAAATGAGATAATCTCCATTTCCATGCTTGATCCCAGAATAGTTGCATCTGAAAATGCCATTACACCAGCAATTGTGGAAACGCATGCCGATGAAACGGCTGCAAGCGTGTCCACTTCTGATAATATACCTGTAAGGCAAACCTATTCGGCGGAGAAAATAGCTGCTCTGAATGATAATGAGCAGATTAAATATGCCTTGCACATTATAGAAAAAATGTATCTGAACAGACCATTGAAGCCCATGGATCTGCAGCTGATTTTCTATATATATGAGGAGCTTCATTTTTCACCTGAGCTGATCATGTATCTGTATGAATATTGCTTATCCAAGGGCAAGAAGAGCAACGCCTATATTGAATCCGTGGCCTTATCCTGGGCCTCCAGCGGAATAGATACAGAAGAAAAGGCCAGAGAAGCCGCAACCCTGTACAATGAGCATATACATGCGGTAAATAAGGCCTTTGGCCTAAACCGGCCTCCCGGGCAGATTGAAAAACAGTACATAACGAAATGGGTTGAGGTCTTCGGCTTTAGCGATGATATAATTACAGAGGCATGCAACCGCACAATACTTAGGACACAAAAGCCCGACTTCAAATATGCCGATAAAATCCTGGATTCCTGGTTTAAGAAGAATGTAAAGACCTATAGTGATATATTGAAGCTGGATGAGGAATTTGCCAAGAGCAATAAGGCTGAAGAGGCGGGTAAGGTAACGCCTATCAGCAAGCCTGCAGCAAACCGCTTTAACCAGTTCCCTCAGAGAAGCTACAGCGATCAGGATTATGCGGAGCTGGAAAAGAAGCTTTTAAACAAGGGCTTGTCATGATAACTGCATAAAGCGGCGAAATTTTGTCAAGCCTTATATGATGACCAATGGCAGATTAGGGGAGCTATTCTATAACAATACGGCCAATAATATGATATGGCATGGCGATATACATATTTATCCGGAAGCTGTTTTCGGCTGATTGGAGGAGTATAAATGTTAAGAAACGAGCAGTACGATCAAATTCTTCGCGAATACGACAACCGCAGATTTCAGGCCAAATTCGAGCAGGACAGGCGAAAGGAAGAAGCATATAGGCTAATTCCGGAGCTTAAAGAGCTTGAGGAAAAGATTATTTCACTGGCAGCCGAAAGCGGAAGAATGGCTATCCGTGGAGATGACAGCAGCTTGCAGCAGCTAAATGAACGAATCAGGGAGCTTATGAAGGAGCAGGAGAGGCTGCTTATGGAAGTGGGCTTGCCTGCCGATTATCTGCAGCCAAAATACCAATGCAGCAGATGCAAGGACACCGGCTTTTTAGGTAATGAAAAGTGCAATTGCCTTAAGCAGGCCATAGCTGATATGCTCTATTCCGATTCAAACATAAGGGCAAATTTGGCCAGGGAAAACTTTGACCTCTTTTCCTTCAGCTATTATTCGGATGATTATATTGATGAAACCATCGGCTTATCCCCTCTTTCCAACATGCAAAAAATAGTTGCCGGCTGCAAAAGCTTTATAAGGCATTTTGATAAGAAGCACGACAATCTTTTGTTTACAGGCAACACCGGAGTCGGCAAAACCTTTCTGGCGAACTGCATAGCCAAAGAGCTTCTTGATCGCGGTTATACCGTTATATATTTAACAGCCTTCCGCTTGTTTGATATCCTGGAGAAGAACAAATTCGGCAAGGATGAGGAAAGCTCATATGATGCCTCCAGGCAATTTGATTATATTCTGGACTGTGACCTCTTAATTATTGATGATCTTGGAACCGAGCTTAATAATGCCTTTACCAATTCGCAGCTGTATGTTATTTTAAATGAACGCCTGCTGCGTCAAAAATCAACCATCATATCCACCAACCTGTCATTGCCGAATATTAATGCTACTTATGGGGAACGAATATTTTCGAGGATAGCCAGCAGCTATAAGGTTCACCGTATTATAGGTGAAGACATTCGTCTGCAGAAGGCGATCGGTGGCGGAAAGCAATGTTAAATGTCGAAATGCGTATTGACTTAAATTTAAAATATATGTTATAACTTTAATGGCTTTTAGGAGCAAATGAAATAATCGGGAGGTTTTTTTAAAATGTCTTATCGCGAGAAAATCGTAGAAACTATTCCTGTTGGCCCCTTAGGACTAATCGCATTGGAAAGCAGTAAGACGCTGGGTCAGCGTGTGAATGACTACCTTGTGAAATGGCGAAAGGAGAGAGAAAGCGAGCACAAAGGAACAATTGCTTTTTATGGCTACCAACGTGATAACTACCTGATAAATGCATGTTGTCCAAGGTTTGGTACAGGTGAAGCAAAGGGACAGATAAAAGAATCTGTAAGAGGTTACGATTTATATTTGCTGGTAGATGTTACAAATTACAGCTTAACTTACACTGTATGCGGGCACACCAACCACATGTCTCCTGACGATCATTATCAGGACCTTAAGAGAATTATAGCTGCCGTAGGAGGTAAGGCCAGAAGAATTACCGTTATTATGCCTTATTTATATGAAGGCAGACAGCACAGACGCACTTCCAGAGAATCTCTAGATTGCGCGCTTGCACTTCAGGAGCTTATTAATATGGGAGTGGAAAGCATCATTACCTTTGATGCCCATGACCCAAGAGTTCAGAATTCAATCCCATTGAACAGTCTCGAAACAGTATCTCCCATTTACCAAAATATTAAAGCATTGCTTCTAAATGTTCCTGATATCAGATTTGATTCAGATCATATGATGATTATTAGCCCGGATGAAGGCAGCATGTACAGGGCAGTCTATTATGCCAGCATATTGGGCCTGGATGTGGGCAGCTTCTATAAGAGACGGGATTATACAAAAATTGTTAATGGCCGCAATCCTATTATTGCCCATGAATTTCTTGGCTCTGATGTGAAAGGCAAGGACGTGCTTCTTATTGACGACATGATCTCATCAGGCGACAGTATACTCGATGCCGCCAAGGAATTAAAGAGAAGAAAGGCTAACAGGATATTTGTAGCTGCAACCTTCGGTTTGTTTACAAACGGCTTGGACAAGTTTGATGAAGCTTACGAAAAAGGTATAATTCATCGTATACTTACAACCAATCTTATTTATCAGACTCCCGAGCTTTTAACCAAGCCATGGTATATAAATGTTGACATGAGCAAGTATATTGCCTTAATTATAGATACCATGAATCATGACAACAGCATAAGCCAGCTTCTTAACCCGGTTGAAAGAATTCACAATATATTAAAGAAATACGGCCAGTATAAGGATTAAGAACAGTATACGGGGTTAAAAGCAACTAATATTAAAAGCCATGTATATAAGGGGTAACCACCGGTTACCCCTTAATTATTAGATATTATATTTTAAATCCATTCAATTTTGTGGGTTAACATATCAGAATTATTATTATTTGCGGATGATAGTCAAAATTATTAGCCTTTGTGGCTGATAATCAGATGAATTTATTACCCTAACGCCAGTTATATAAGCCAAAAAGCATTATCAGCAGAATATAAAATTTATTTAGCATGATATTCAAAATTTATTTGCAGGATATTTTAATCACGGGAAAGCTCTATTATATTGCAGGGCAGGCCAAGCTCTTTTATAGCCTCCTCCTCCTGTTTATGGCAGGTTAATATTATTATCTGGCCTCTGTCCGCAATCCCGGAAATGGCGGTCCTTAATCTGTCATCATCATACAGGGCAAAGCTGTCGTCCAGAATAAGCGGCAGCTCCTCATTTTCAAGAAGCAAATCCGAGGCAGCAAGACGAATGGAAAAGTAAATCTGATCTATGGTACCTGCACTCAGCCTTTCTGTGGCTATAAGCTCATCCTTCCAGTCCACCGCTACTTCCAGCTTTTCATTGATAATAAGCTTGTTATATCTGCCTCCGGTAATATTTGAAACAATCTGTGACACCGCCCTGCCCAGGCGGCCGCCGAAGCTGTCATGTATACTTTTTGACAGCTCTTCTATGGTCTCTATAGCCAGTTCGACAGCCGAAAGCTCCATTTGAGCCTTCTTCTGCTCCTGCATAAGCCTGTCATAGAGCTCCTGCTTTTGCATAAGCTCCTTTTCATTTCCCTCCAGCTGCAGCATTTCCCATCTGATCCTTTCTATCTGCAGCCTGCAGTTATTATGGCGGGCGGTCAGGCCGGCCAATGCTTCACCGGCTGCCTGCTTCTTTTGCCTGATTAGCTCCTTGAGCCTGTCAATTGCCTCATCGCTGAGCTCATCCTCATGTATAAAATACTGTAAATATCTCATTATTGTCTCATATAGTATATCTCTTTTATCTTCAAGCTCATCCTCCATAAGGCTGATGCTGCTTAGCTGCTCCTTTATACCTTCCAGCTCATAGCTGCTTTTTAGCAGCTCCCTTTGCAGCTGTTTTAAAGCCTCTGTATCAGCCGGCCGATATTCTGCCTGTGAGGCTGCAAGCTCTGCATCATTAATGCCTTTTGGATTATGAGTGGCATTTACATCAAAAAGGGCTTTATTGTATTTGGTAAATATAGCTTCAAGCTCTGACCTAAGCTTTATGAGCCGGGCTTCAAGCTCTGCCAGCCTGTCGCTGACCCTTTTTTGCTTTTTCCTTTGACGGGCTGCAAAAAGGGTATAAGCTAATACTCCTGCTCCAAATAGCAGACAGTAAATCATCTTGGCCCCTGTCAGGGTAGCAGCCATACGCATAACTGCAAATGCAGCCGTAAAAAATGGCAGCAGAGTAAAAGCGACACCCTTAAGCAACACAGCTCTGAAGGCTGCCCTTCTGCCGTCCAGCTCCTGCTTCTGAGCCAGAAGATGGTGTTCCTCTTCCTTTAGTTCTTCTGAGATCCTGATATCCTTCTCTAGACCTTCCTCGCTTATCTGCTGCGTCCTGGCTGAAATGAAGGCTATCTGCTCCTGTAAAAGCTTCCGCCTCCTGCTTAGCTGCATTAGCTGCTCTGATATCTCCTTATGGGATTTGTACTTTTCCAGTATGGCAGGAAGCTCATTCATTCGCTGGGCTTCTTCATTATTGGCAGAGGATGAAACCGCATCAATCTCAAGCTTAAGCTTTTCCTCCATCTCCAGCAGCTCTTTAAGCCCTTGACTTAGCTCATCCATTTTCGTTTCTTTTTCAATGCAGCTTACGATTTCATCCTGCAAAGCCTTAAGCCGGGCCTTATAATCGTTTGCCATAAGTGCCTTGCGTTTGTCCTTCAGGAGGCCGAGCGCCTTACCAACATCGATTTCCCTGCTTTTTGAGACAGATAGATTGGCAATATAATTTTGAAGCTGGGCCGCCAGCTCGGCATCAGTTCGGGCCTTGAGCTGCTCTATGCTGACAGTATTTCTGTAGACGCTTTCCGTAAGGCCACTAATCAGCTCGCTTATTAAGCCCTCCTTCAGCTGCAGCTTTCGCCCGGTCGAAAGGTCTATAATATTGAAGCTTTTATCAGTGGCAAGAAAGCTCCTGCGCAGCCGGTAGTCCTTATCGGCAAGCCTGATATCCATGCTGCCGCCGTAGGCGCCGGGATAATCCCATGGCAAATATTTGCTGTAGACATCAAGCTTTGATGAAGCCCGTCCTCGCGTTTTTTCAATGCCAAACAGCATCCCCCTGATAAAGGCATGTATCGTGGACTTTCCTGCCTCGTTTGGCCCGTATATCAGATTAATACCCGGCTTAAGCAGGATTTCCTTATCCCGAAAGCGTCCGAAATAATTCAGTTTTAGCCTGGTAATAAGCATTTTTCACCTGACCTTCCTATTTGTTCATATCCCTTGCTCCCAAAAGGGCCTCAATTCCATAATACAGCGCCTTTTTTGCCAGCTCGTCCTGATCGGCCTTTTGCCTTATCTTCTCAATGAAAAGACCGATCAGATTATCTGAATTCTCCCTGAATAAAGCATCAAAATCATAATCCGGCAGGGATTCATCAGTAACCTCACAGATATTGCCGAGCTTTTTTATGGCCTCTGTATCAAATTTAATGTCCGCATCCCTGAAGCCCTTAATATAAAAGGAATAGATATGCCGCTCCCCATTGCTTTTTATGGCCTCCTTAGCCTTATCAAGCAGTGAGCCGTTGGTGTCCCCGGCATTTACCTCAAGCTCAATCCTTTTATACTCCCTGCCGGACGCCGGCACAAAGCGGATACTAATATCTGTAGTTATCTGCCTGCCTGAAACAGCACTTTTCACCCCCGCAGCAACTGCCTGATCCGCTGCAGATGCCTTCAGCCCCTCATAAGCATTGTTAGATATCTCAATATCACCGATTATATAACCCCTGCTGCCGATCTCGTTCTTATCCAGAGGCTCCAGACTGCCGCTGTAGGCCATTCGCTCACTTATAATCTCCGGCTTGTGGATATGGCCCAGGGCAATATAATCAAAGCCTGATTCCAGCAGCTTCTTGCGGTTAATCGGAATATTTTTCTCATCACCGCCGTGGGCAAGCAATATGTTAATCCTGTCCTTATGCTCCGGTTTTACATTGTCATAAAGAGGCTCTGTAATATCCCTGCTGAGGTAGCTGAGCCCGTAAACAACAGTATTAATATCCGGAAATTCAACTGCCTCTATAGTATCCTTCAAAAAGATATGTACCCTGTCGTTCCATTCAAAATTCTGATAATAGGAGCGGGCACCTATATAATCATGATTGCCGGCCATTATTACAGCACGGGCAGAGTTAAGCTTCCCCAGCCGGTAATTCAGCTCCTTCAGCTCAGACAGCTTTGGCTGCCGGTGAAACAAATCTCCCGCAATCAAAAGCAGATCTGCCTTCTCTTTGTTGCATACATCTATAACACGATCAAAGCTGTCCCATATCTCCTTATGGCGAAGCTCTCCCCAGGGCATGCCCCAGTCCGGAGTCGCTCCCAGATGGACATCCGCAATATGTACAAATCTCATACGCCGCTCCCTTCATAGCTTAGCTTTATAGCTTAAACAAAGCCTTTTATACTTGCGTGATTACAAAAGCTCTTATCTATTTGCCTGAATTATCAATCTGCTGCCTAATCAAACTTCAACAAATATTGCAGCTAAATATACTGCTGTCACAATCCGAGCATATTTCTGTCGTGTCTTAAGCTGCAGGCTATACGATAGAATTAGGCCTGATCTCTATAGAATTCCTGATTTCTATAAGATTATAACATATAGATCTGCCAGATTATGTCCGTATTTATAAATTCAAAAGAAAGAATTATCATCAACTCAAATGAATTGTTATAAACTCATAGAAAAAAATACAGAAGCAAACAAATACTAAAGCCGGCCGGAGGAATTTTGCTATCTAATAACGCAACTTTTGTCGAATTCAATCATTTTGCAGTAAATGTGCATACATTATTATTATTTGTATACAAAAAATCAAGCCAATTAGCTAAAGCTGTGGTAATATTATATCACACGGTACCGTTGGATTAATTTAAAGCCATCAAATATCCTTTTTACGTTAATAAACCTTATCACACATTACCACCGGATAAGCCATTGATTGAAAAGGCAGGTGATATTTTGAAAAACTTCTATATACTTACGGATGCCATCAATTATATTGAGGATAACCTTTACAATGAGATTCGCCTTGAGGATGTGGCTAATGCCTGTTATTCATCCCTTTCCAACCTGAAAAAGCTTTTCGGATACGCATTCCATATGGGTTTAAGGGAATATATTACAAAAAGGCGTTTAACGCATGCCGCCCATGACCTGCTTAATACGGATATGTCAATTACAGATGTCGCATTAAAATATCATTATAATTCCCCGGAGGCATTTACACGGGCATTTATCAAAGTATGGGGAACTGCACCTTCTGCCTTTAAGAAGCAATGGCGATTTGCCGGGATTTTTCCAAAGATAGTTTTTGATTTTGATAGAATCAATAAAGAAGGAGGTATAAAAATGAGCCGCAGAACTTTTGACCTTTCTGAGTTATATGATTTGCTCAAAAGCAGAACCAACAGCTATGTACTTTGCTTTGACATGATGAATCTTATGATGATAAATGACAGCTATGGCGTAGAAGCCGGAAACAAAGCTATCCTGGAATGCCTGAGAAGAATTGACAGCCTGACGGATGACAGCTGCATATTGTTCAGAATCGGAGGGGATGAATTTGCCCTTGTCACCGAGCTGACCGAGATCAAAGCGGCCGAGGAGCTTGCCGGAAAAATTACCGCTCTGAACGGGCAGCCGATAATACATAATAATGTTGAAATTCCCATAGGCATGCGTGTGGGTTGTGCGAAAATAGCAGGCCCAAATGTCCGCTATAAGGATTTATATTCCGATCTCTATAAGGCTATAGAGGGAGCTAAGGAAAAGGATGCCTTTTATGTATTAAATTAAAATTTATATAACGATCGTTGTTATTTAGCAGTATTTTCTCAGCACTATTAGTTATTTAAACCTTAAGGTATATAAACTGCGACCTAATTATGTATCAGTTATTTTATGTATTGGAACGTGCGCCCCCGGGCGCACATTTATTTTCGTGAGAGGGATTCCTTTAATCCCTCTCACTGTTATGTTTATGGTATTTTTAATTGGCTTAACATAATTTCATACCAGGATATTTACTTTAACATAATTTCCTTGATTGATATCTTTTTTATTCTGGCTGAGTAACGCCTCATTACCAGTTCATAAATGATCACAAATGAAATAAGCACCACTACAAAGCTTTTTGTATCAAATTTATACTCCGGTATATCTGCAGAGGTTTTTGAAAAAATACTAACCATGCTTTTAATAAGTAGGTACTGATAAATAGTGCCTATTGCAAAGCCTATATAAGCCAGCAGCCTGTAACCACCCAGAATTGCACCGCTGCAATCCTTCCATGAATAGCCGAAGGCCTGCATTATGGCTATGGAACGGGTATTGGCATTGACGACAGTTATTATAGCCAAAAACAGGGTGGTACAGGCAAGTATTATACCTATGACAATCAATATTACCGCAAACATCCTGCTGGACAGCTCATCCATACTAAAGGACATCTGCATCATTGAGGAATAACAGAAGGAAGCCAGGGCAATAAAGAACATAAGGGCCGGCCGTCCCTTTACCGTAGCCTGCTTTAAATCCTGTATAAAGCTCTGCTCCTTGTCCTTTTGCTCCTTCCTGCGCTTTTTTCCGGCATAACTGCTTTCTCTATCCCTCAGCAAATCCAAAACCGGCCTCTTTAGCTTTTTACAGCTGTATATTATGGCCAATCCGCAAAAGAATACCGCTGGAAGTATTACCAGATATAAAGCCAAAATTATATTAAAATGCATTGGTACATCAGGATTCATTACCTTATAAAAAAGCGGCATTAAGGCGTATGATGAAGCAAAGCCAAGGCCGCATCCTGTAAATACACTCAGGCCAAATACCCAAAAGCCCTTAGCTATTTTAATATTAGAATAACCCAGAGCCTTAAGTATTCCCAGTTCTTTTCTGTGGCTGTCTATATAATGCTTGATATAGAAAAACAGCATAATAACGGATGTCAATAATAAGCATCCGCCGCTGACGGCACAGGTCACCCTTGACATTGTCAGCTGCGCTTCATAAAAGGTCATGACCTCAGGGTTGCTTATAAGCCCCTTAATGCGGGCTATATCTATATTAAAATTCATAAAGAGGTTGCATACAAATACCGCACAGCAGGAAATTATAGAAATGGCAATAAGCTTGATACCATCCTTTATCTGAATAATCATAACGTCACCATCCTATTTCATAGGCAGATTTTATCGTGCTGTTATTATATCTATCAACTATCCTGCCACTGTTCATCCTTATAACAGTACCTGCCATCTCGGCAATGTTGTTATTATGGGTTACCATCAGCATGGTAAAACGATATTCCTCTCTCAGCCTGCAAAGATAATCCAGCACCAGCCTGCCGGTTTCCTCATCCAGGGCTCCTGTTGGCTCGTCCAGAAAAAGTATCCTTGGTTTTTTTGCCAGCGCTCTTGCTATAGCCACTCTCTGCTGCTCGCCGCCACTAAGCTCACTGGGGTATTTGTCCATCTTATCCACAAGCCCTACTGCCTCAATTATCTGCCTGTAATTGCGATTTCCGGCCAGGTCAGCCCCCATTTTCACATTTTTGTCCACAGTCAGATTGGGAAGCAGATAATACTGCTGGAATATAAAGCCCACATATTCCTTTCTGAAGAAGGTTAATTCCTCATCAGACATGGCTGTTATATCCGTATTGTCATATAATATCCTGCCACTGTCGGGGCGCTCAAGACCTGATATAACATTTAAAAGGGTTGATTTTCCTGAGCCTGATGGCCCCAGCAATACCACAAAATCCCCGTCCTGTATGTTAAATGATATTCCTCTCAATACCGGATACAAATTTTCCTCGCTTCCATAGGATTTTGTTATATCCATAAGCTCAATCATCATATGTCACCTGCCTTTATCCTGATTAAAATGCTTATAAACACATCTGTAAGCATTTTATCTATTTCTTCATCCTCAAAGCTGCATACTCCGGTTACGCTTAAAGTTGCAATACCATGGGTAAATATCCAGAGGTACTGATAAATCAAATGCGCCTTCTCATCATCAAGGCCATATTCCCGCTTGATTTCATTTAATATACTGTTGCTGTTTTCATCAATTGCCTTAAGCACCTCAGACAGATCATGAGCCTTCTGATTCTCCTTCATAAATAAAAGTGTAAAAAGCTTGGGCTCATCCATAGCAAAGCGGATATATGCCATTCCCGTTGCCTTAAAGGGCTTTTCATCCGTAAGCGCTCTGGCAATATACTGATTATAAAGAGCTCTTGCAGCCATTACCGTTTCATGCACAAGCTCATTCATGCTTCTAAACACTGTGAAAATTGGTCTTGATGAACTGTTCAGCTCATCTCCCAGGCGTCTTGCGGTAAGGGCATCAACCCCTTCCTTCCTGACAATCTCAAGGGCTGCGGTGACAATCTCTTCTTTGCTAAATTTCTGTTTGGGCGGCACCTTTAGTTCTCCTTTCGTTTTAAAACACATGTTGCGTAACATTTGTTTTTAATATAAGAAAGTCTCCAGCGTTTGTCAACATTTTTTTATAAGATATATTCGTCCCCTTATATCTTTGTTTTGTTATATATTCAGATCAACCACATAATTAGTCAGGATCGAAATCATCCTAAAGCATAAAATCCTCCAAAATAAATAGAGGATCAAAAGATCCTCCCGAGTTAAAGGCTTGTTTTAAGGATCTACCAGTCATGACTTTATAGTCAAAGTTGCAGATCCTTGCAAAGATAAATGTCATCAGCTTGTTGTCTTCCATATCTATTATTTTTTACTGTTTGCGGCCACCTGCCTTTTCCCTGCTATATTTCTTATCAGCTCATAGGAGCCGGTACTGGCTAGCCCGCTGGCCATTCCTCCCAGCAGAATTTCCGGACTAAATTGCCAGCCGCTAATCCAGACATTCAGTATAACTCCGGCAATCGCCATTATCAATGGTATGTACTTGTTTGGAATAAAAGATATACTGTGTTTTATTATATATCCTAAGCATAAACAAATGGCAAGCACAATAACCACTACATACTGAGTAATAAATTCCATCCCTCATACCCCTTTCCGCCTGTAAGATTCCCCTTCCTGACCGTTAGCTTATAGATAGCCAGGGAATCTTGTAGTATTTGCTATGCAGCTGCTTAATCGTCCAATATAACATATGTATTTAATCCTTCTCTAATGCTTTCTATTTTAAAAAGTTTCTGTGTAATGTACATAAACTAAATATATGATGGAGCATGCTAAAATTGGCTTGCAATTTTACCTCATATAGGTTATAGTTTTTTCGTGCTAATTTTCACCGCTTGTATCAAATCGGATGCGTTCCGGCAGGATGACATCCGGTCAGATGCTCTCCAGCAGGATGTACTCAGCTTGTAAGCATTCTGGTGAATAATTTTCAATAGAAGCTCAGAAAGCCAGCCTGCAGGACTTATTCGTGATAATTGGCACCGTCAGTAGTAGTTAACCTGACGAAGGGATTCGATGTTAATCCCTTGAACAAAACTAAAGGAGATTGAGATTATGAAAAGCAAACCAACCTTATTTCTAACCGAGGCTGCCATGATCGCAGCCATCTATACCGTTCTTGTACTTATTTTTCAACCCATCAGCTTTGGTCCCATCCAATTCCGTATCGCTGAAATTTTAACTGTACTGCCTTATTTCACACCTGCTGCCGTACCCGGTGTGTCAATCGGATGCTTCTTAAGCGCCATCCTGACAGGGGCCGATGTGCTGGATGTGATTTTTGGCAGCCTGGCAACACTGATTGCAGCCATACTTTCCTACAAATTCAGACGATATAAATATTTGGTGCCAATTCCCCCGATAGTTGTAAATGCGCTGGTTATCCCCTGGGTATTAAGATATGCCTATTTTGAGGAGGAAGCCATACCCTTTATGATGCTGACGGTGGGTGGCGGACAACTGATTGTAGTGGGACTGATAGGTTTTCCTGTCCTGCTATTGCTGGACAAGCTTAAATTGCCGATATTTAACAGCTATGATTCAAAATAGCTATCCTGCGATATTAAACCGGCAAGCAAGAATGAAGGGTTGAAAAATACAACACTGTAGAAAAGGATAATATTTAGGTAATACAGAGAACGGTTTTTTTATTAATTGATTAATTATTTGTCACTGGTAATGGTAAAATAGGATTTCTGCAGTTGAAGCGGCTCTGGTTTTATAGCCGGTATCCCAAGCAGAAATCCTTTCTTATTTTACCCGTGAATAACCACCGGCATGCAGCAAGCTATGGGAAATACAGTCCTGTTATGAAGCAAAGCACTAAAGCGTCAGGCCTTTTTATTAACTTGAATTTTATTATGATTGGTGGTAATATATAGATTATCCTTAATCAGGCTCTTTGATTGGTCTGGCATTAGATTGCTGTTATAGATAAATATTTGCATTAAAAACACAGGATAAGTACAGGAGGCTTTCATGGCTGATAAGAAAAAAAATTACTATAGAAAAAAGCATTATATTGATAATGATAAATATGATCCCGAAAATGAATATGATTATGAGGAGGAATATGGTTCAGGTAAAAAGACCGGCAGCCGTTCCTCTAAAGCAAAAAAGAAGAAGAAACCAAGGCTGGCCCGGACACTGCTCATCAATTTGATTCTTCTTACAATCCTTTTTTGTCTCTTGTTTTATACTAAACCCGGACAGAAGGCTATAATCAATATAGCGGGCAATTATATACACGGCAAACTGGATTATAATACACCAATAGTTGACACCTTAAGCAACAGCGGCGGTATCGAAGGCGGCTCAATCAGGCAAACAGAATTAAAGCCTGTTATGAATTTTCTTCTGATTGGTGTTGAGGAAATCAAAGGCGCAAGAAATACCGATGCCATGATTATAGCTACTATCGATACAAGGAGTAAAAAGCTAAAGCTGACATCCCTTATGAGAGATCTTTATATTGAAATACCCGGACACGGCAAAAACCGCCTTAATGCCGCCTATGCAAAGGGTGGTATTGAGCTGATGTATCAGACAATTAAACATAATTTCGGGATAGATATCGATGGCTATTGCATGGTTAATTTCGAGGCCTTTGAGCAGATAGTCGATATTATCGGCGGTATTGAAGTAACCCTGACCGAAAAGGAAGCCAAGTATCTTAACTCAACCAATTATATCTCCAAAAAAGAGAACCGCAATGTGGTAGCCGGGAAACAGCTTATGAATGGTAATCAGGTATTGGGCTATTGCAGAATCCGCAGGGTATCCACAGGAACTGAAAGCTATGATTTTGGCCGGACCCAAAGGCAGAGGAAGGTTTTGCAGGCCATTTATAACAAGCTTAAATCGAAGAATATCGTATCCCTGGTAGTTACCATGAATAAAATACTTGATCAGGTTGAGATTAAAACCGATATTTCAAACAAAACCTTCAATTATTGCCTTGAAGAGGCAGTAAGCCTTAAGGTTAAGGAGCTGGAAACTTTTCGTATACCTGCAGACGGAAGCTATGAAAACGTATCTGTCAAGATAGGCAAAGCGAAGGCTTCCGTGCTTATGCCAAAGGACATGGAGGCTCTAAGAAAGCAGCTTAATGAATTTATTTATGGCAGTGATAATGATAATTAATTATAGCTGCCCATGCTTTCAGTCGATATATGACATTATGCTTTTTGTTTTAAACATTAAAAAGCTGTCGTTAACGAGCATCTCGCTAACGACAGTTTTTTTACATTTTTGTAGTTGTATTTACAGCTGTAAGATA
>JAAZDK010000149.1 GCA_012512855.1 Clostridiales bacterium | reverse complement strand
TCCGTTCGACTTGCATGTGTTAGGCACGCCGCCAGCGTTCATCCTGAGCCAGGATCAAACTCTCATGTTTAAATCTTTGACCCAGCTTCTTTTTGCTGGTGTTCGCATCGTTTCTTTATAGAAACATAATAATAAGAAATGCTTTACCCAAGAGTTTTCTCTTTAGCCTGCATTTCTTTGAGATAAATCTCTTTTGAATCTTCAGGGTTGTTTCACTGTTCAGTTATCAAGGTACGACAGGAATTCAAATATTTTTTCTGTTGAATTCCGTCAACTTTTATAAGTCTATCATATTAATCATATTATGTCAACCTTAATTTTAATTATTTTTATCTGAGTTTTTCTCTGCGAAAATGTTTTTATTTATGGCCTTAACTTACATTTTGAAGGCTTGAAATTTGATTAAATCAATCAATTAATCCTTTGATCCTCATGAAGAATTTTGCATTCTATAAGATTACAAGAATATGCCTGCTACATATCATCCTCATCATCAATTTCCTGCGCACTGATATTAAGAGTATGCAAGGCTCTTCTCTTTCTTCTGGCCTCTTCGGAATATTGCATAATATAATTTTTTATTTCACCGGCATTTCTGATATGCAGGAGTGTAAGCTCGGGATGGGTGGTGTCACCTGTAAAGCAGGTTATTGTCCCCAGCTTGAAAAGGCGCTCAGACAGACTTCTGGTGAGGCGTACATCCTGTATCTTGTACATATAGCAGTCATCCTCGGTAATGTTAAGAAAGCCGGATGTAATGGTAATCTTCTCTTCACCTATCGTATATTTAGTGAAGCTAAGAGGCAATCCAAAGAATTTAACTCGCTTTTTTTCTACATAACCCATTTTATTTATCCTCCATATTGTAGGGATATAATATCACTGCAAATTTTAGCCCTGCCTTTAAGAGTCAGATGTTTGTATAAAAAATATGCATACCTGTTCAGCTACGCATAATATGATAAGTATCATATGGTATGCATAAATGATTCAGATTTCATCCAGTCTAATTATGCAGTGCATGAAATATACAGCCATACACTTTATCCATGAATACAGATGCTAATGCATTCTTCATCCATGTCTTACAGTATACAGCTGCAGCTCAATACTTATGTAGCATCATTCTCCTGCAGGCCTATTGAACCTCTCACCAAAATGACGATATTCCTGTTTCGCTGTACTTAGTCTGCCTCCATCTCCGCGGGTGTAACTTCCTGCTGTTCCTAGTTCAATGGGATAAGCAGTTTCTTATCACCATTGGAAACAAGCAGCTTCATGTTAGTTGTGTCTGCTGTCTTTGAAATCTGATATATTAACACTGCTACAGTAGCAGCCTCAGGTTCCATGGTTATATCAATATACTGCAGATCATTTTCAAGAACCGTAAACCATGGCTTATCAATTATGCCGCCGGCCAGCTCCAGCTGATATTTGATGTCAGTATTTGATAGATTGAGATTCTTTTTATCAATTGAAGTATTCTTTACATTAAATCTTATAACCAGCAGTTGCTTTTCTTCATCTGCTTCTACATAGAAATAGGTTTTGCTATAATTTTCAGGATAAATATCGGCAAGATTATAATCCAGATAGCTTATGTCAAAATCCGCTTGTCCAATAATTTCAGTCAGAGAATATGTCTTTTGCTTATCGGTATCGATTTCTTTATTGTCAGCTTCATTGCCCATTTCGTCAGATTTGCTTCCGGAGGCATCCTTGGCATCTGCATTATCATTTTCTTCTTTATCTGTTTTATCGGTCTGCTTATCTGTACTGTCAGTCTTATCCTCCCCGGCAGCCAAAACAGGCCTAAGCGCCCTGTCATAGTTTGCATCATACTTCAGCAGCAGACCCGCCATGTACTCCGCCAATGCATCAGTCTGTTCCTGTGTGTTATCAAGCTTTTTTACACAGCCTGAGAAAGCCATTAATGAAATTACTATTATTAAAGATAATATCAGACGTTTCATTGGTAACCTCCCTGTTATCTATCTTTCGCAGTTATCCTCCATGAAGAATTGTTAGATTAATTATAATCTTATCACTTTTTACAATTTTCATCAACTAAAAATAACAGAATCGGCATAGTCCTTTTAACCCTCTATGCCAATTCCGTTAATAAGCTTACTTATTGCTGGCGTCAAGCTCAAACCAGAATTCCACACCTGTGTGACGGTTTATGACACCACATTCTCTGTTATGGGAATTCATAATGGCCTTCACTATCGAAAGACCGATGCCGCTGCCGCCGTATTCTCTGGTTCTGGCTTTATCCACCTTATAAAACTTATCCCAGATTTTATCCAGCTCTTCCTCCGGTATATTCTCACCTGTATTAAATACCGCCACCCGAACCAGTTCATCCCTTTGTATCAGCTTTACCTCGATTATTCTACGTCCACTGACATGGTTTAGGGCATTGCTGATATAATTGGTTAATACCTGCTCTATCAGATATTCATCAGCCCAGACATATATCGGCTCCTTCTGCTCGTATATCAGGGTGACCTCCTTTTGCCTGAGCAATATTTCTGTCGATTCCAGAACAGCCTTTATAAGGGCGGTAATATCAAAGCGCTCTATATTAACCTGATTACTGCCAAATTCCAGCTCATTTAGACTCAGAAGCTTCTTTACCATCTGATTCATTTTGCTGGCTTCATCCATGATAACCTCGCAATAAAAGCTCCTGCTTTCCTCATCCTCGTTAATGTTCTCCTTGAGTCCCTCAGCATATCCCTGAATAAGGGCAATCGGAGTCTTCAGCTCATGTGAAACATTTGAAAGGAATTCCTTACGCATATCATCTATTTCCTTCTTCTTCTGTATATCAAGCAAAAGCTCATTATTAGCCTGCTTCAATTCGGATATTGCCGTTTCCAGCCTGTCGGAAAGATGATTGATGCTCCTGCCAAGCTCTCCCAGCTCATCCTTGCTCTTTATTTCATATTTTGCATCAAACTCCAGCTCGGACATCCTTTTTGCTATTTCGGACATCTCAAGAATCGGCCTGGTAAACTTACTGCTGATTAAAAACATAATAGCCGCCCCGACTATGGCTACTGCAATACCAATGTAAGCCAGAAATTCATTTGCCAGGGCAACGCTCTCTTCAATGCTCTCCTTATTGGTCCGTAAAATTATCAGAGTGTCGGGCAGCTCCTCATCGCCGGAGCCAGACTGATTTTTTGTGCTGTTTTGCCCGCTGTCCATGCCGGAGGCTTTAATCCGGAATAGTCCCACCAAATCTATATAATTGGAATCCGTCTGAAGATCATAAAGGCTATAGATGCTGTAATATTCCGTATCGGCCAGCATTTTCACATCCCTCATGTATGGATTGGTACCTGGAAATCTATAGCCCATAACCTGAAGCAGCAAATAATTATACTGCCTTTGGCCAAACTCCTCCTGGGCAGGATAAATCAGGGTATAGTTCTCACTTAATACATTAATGTCTATATTGTATTTGGTAGCCAGCTGTTCTATCTTTTTCAGATCCTTGTCAGACAGATATTCAGCCGAGGTGCTCCCGTGATATATGTCAACAATCTCGTCATAAGCATTTTCCAGATTGCTGATTTTATGCCTGATATAATAGCTGGATAAAAAAGTATTATTGATTATCCAAATCAAAAAAATGATCAATGCCACCATAGCAGTAAGCAGCATTGTCATTTTAAAGCGGATCGAATATCTCATTAATTCACCTCGAATTTATAACCGAGTCCCCATATAGTCTTAATATACTCACCCTTGGGTCCCAGTTTGCTTCTGAGCTTCTTCACATGGGTATCTATCGTTCTGGCATCACCATAGTAATCATAATTCCATACATTGTTGAGTATTCTCTCCCTCGAAAGGGCAACTCCCTGATTTGTGATAAAATAACTCAGCAGCTCAAATTCCTTATAGCTAAGGTCAATACATTTGTCATCCACCTTAACCTGATGTGCTGCCCTGTCAAGGACGATGCCTCCCACCTCAATCGTGCCCTCATCTATGGCATTGGTTCTTCTAAGCACGGCTTCGACCCTTGCGACCAGTATCTTGGGACTGAAGGGCTTGGAAATGTACTCATCCACTCCCAGCTCAAAGCCCATCAGCTCATCCTTTTCATCACCTTTGGCAGTCAGCATGATTATAGGCACCTTGGAATACTGTCTGATTTCTCTGCACACCTGCCAACCGTCCAGCCTGGGCATCATAACATCAAGTATAATCAATGCTATATCCTTCTTTGAAAAAAATATGTCCAAAGCCTGCTCACCGTTTTCAGCCTCAATAACCTCATAATCCTTCCGAACCAAAAAGTCCTTGACTAGCTTTCTCATCCTGCTTTCATCGTCCACAACCAATATCTTCAGCTTTTCCATTTGCCCGTTATCCTCCTTTCCCTGTAAATATAGTAAATGCAAAAAATGCCTATCAGACAAATTAATTAACAGCTATATATAAGCGACCCCATATAGTAAAAAATCATAACGTACCTGTAAAATCTTCAAAAGCAAACGCACAACAGCTTCAAGGCCCTGACTTCAATCAGTCAGGCTTCTTCACAAGCCGTGAAATAATGCAGTATCCTGTCCTATCCCGCTCTCCAGATGCAATCTTATTGTCACAAATCAATCCATCCAAACCCATATGTATCAGCCCTATATCTGATTTTCTTTTATTATATATTATAAACTCTCTTTATGAATAAATTGTGAAATTAATCCTGATCAAGTGCCGCCTCTTTTTGCCTTATGGCTTTCTCCCTTGCCTGTAGCTCCTCAGCCCAAGCGGCATATTTATTCACAATTTCATTTTCAATATCGTTGTATGAGTTATTTTTTCTGGCAAAGAGTGATATTGCTATCATCGCAGCTATTATCAATATCAAAAAAGCATTTATTATTCGCGAACTGCGCAGCTTGCTTTTCAGTATCTTAGCCTGCTCCTTATATTTGTTCTCAGCCTCCCGGCTGATTGCAGCAGAATAAGGCCTTGACCGGCCGCTTTTCTCCACACGTATGCAGGGCAGGCTGTTTTCATCCACTATTTGCTGTGCGAGAATACGATTCCTAAGATCCTTTAAAAAGTCAAATCCGATTATTGTTCTGAAGGTCTGCCTTTCCACCAGCTTGTTATACAGCTTTATCGTTTTATTCAAATCCGACAGATCTGCTTTGGCCTTGATATATTCTATAGATTCTGCTTCCTTTTTTGCTTCCTTATAATCATATTCATCTTCAAAGACGTATCCGCCCAACCTATAAGACTTTTCATTCATAAGTAATCCTCCTGCCTGACGAGCTGTATATTTAAAAGTTTTACTTGCCTGCCACAGGCTGAATTTTATATTTTTCTCTTTGTGATTAATTTTACACCTTATTTGCTATAAATGTACCACATAGTAAATTTTATAGCAATATCGCCCACAGTCCTAAAATACAATCCATAAACCCAGAATACATCGTTGATTTACTGTTCC
>JAAZDK010000148.1 GCA_012512855.1 Clostridiales bacterium | reverse complement strand
GCTGGCCATCTGCCTGCTGCCTGCTTTCCTCCTGCAGGGCTTTTAGCATGTCAGGGGAAATCCCCTCCTTAAGCTGTGCCACTAAACGGTTATAATAATCAATCTGCTCATCAGCGGAAGCAGACAAGCCTTCTTCTGCCTGACCTCCCCCCTGAAACAGCGACAGCTGCTCTGCTATGGCCTGTCTGTCTCTTCTTATGTCATCCAGCATACCGAACTCATCATTCACCACAGCATCAAGCTTTCCCTTTTTACCGGTCATTACAGCGCTCAAAAGATTATCCAGGGTAAGCTCCCTTCCTGTCTTTAAAACTGCTCCTATCGCCGCCCCGTCGGATTTTTCGATATTGTAAAGCAATCGGTATATTCCTATAAAGGCTTTCCTTTCCGGCTCCGTTATATCGCCTGCCTTCTGTAGCCTTCGCAGGAAGCTGCTGTATTTTTCCTCTGCAGTTATACCCTCCCGGCTCCTTAGCTCATCTATTTTCTTATTCAGCTCATAAACCGGCATTTCCAGAGGGTTTATACCCTCCCTAATCAAGCGGACGGCCACAGCAGGATGCAGATTTTTCATAACCTCGTTGACCTGTAAATCATAGGCCTTTACCTGCCGGATATTTTCCTCATTAATTTCCATCCGGTTGTATGCCAGAATCCTGACGGCTCTCTGATTGGCCTCGGTGCTTTCCATCCCTAGCTCCTCCAATATGGAGGAAATATTGCCAAAGGCCTTTTGTATGGAATCGCCATATTCACGGTTTGGCACTGTCATTAATGCCTCATAAGCCCCTTCTGCCCGAAGGGATGCAGGTAAAAGCCTTCTTCCTTCCTCCAGCAGCTCCGGTATGGTTTGGCTAAACCGGTTGAGCAGGGTGCTGCCAAGCACATAACAGGGTACAGCCTTAAGCTGCTCGATACTGCCGGAGGTTTCCCTCAAAAGATTTACGGCTTCCTCAGAAGCCTGAACATCCGCTTCCCTAAAAAACCTTTCATAATAGCTGTTTTCCATCTCCCGCAAGGCATCCACCACTCGGGAAAGCTCCATGGTGTCCACCTTTATTCCCTTTTTTTCAAGGTCTGCTGCCTTCTCCAGCGTCATCTTAAGCCGGATTTCCTCCAACTGTCTCCGTGCCTGTATCTCCTTAAAACGAATTTCATCTATATGCTCCTTTTCTGTATACCCGGCCCTGACAGCATCAGCCGCCGTATTTTCCTCAAGGGTTTTGCGCCCGGCTTCATGCTCGGCATAAGACACCTCTTTTGCTTTTGCCCTGGCAGAAGCATGCGGTACCGTATGCAGCCTTTCCTGAATTTTTACAAGATTTCTTATGGTAAGCTCCGTGCCGGTATGTACCGCTTCCGTTACCGCCTCATCCTGTATATAGGCAATATCCTGAATTAGCCTTGCAGCTGAAGTCTCCGTACCGGTTGAAAGCACAGCATCCTTGGGATCTGCTCCCTGCCTCATGCCTTCAAGCAGCTGAGCCAAAATCCGATCATAGCTTGAATTGATTTTAATGTCCTCCAGCTCTTTTCTGTATGAAAAGCTTTCCTTGGTCAGGGGGAGCTGGTTGTCTACCAGCCATCTTGCAGTATTTAAGTTTTCTTCCGTAATTTCGTAGCCGGCCTCGGTTATGATTTGTGACGCCTGAGCGGCCAGCTCCTCCCATTGCCTGTCCGTAAGCGGACTGCTCTTGCTGCTGCCACTGTAACGGGCCTTGTATATGTTTTCAAGAGTAGGCCTGGAATTTGTCATTATCAGATGTTTCATAGCCTTATCATCAAGGGACGGCACCGCCTCGCTCAAGGCAAGAGCCTTTTGAAGCCTTGATATATTATCGGCGGTGGCGGGTATGTTCTCGGCCTTAAGCAAGGCCTCCAGTTCATCCTTGCTGCGCAGGCCATCCCTTCCCTTTACGGTTTGGCCTGCCCCTTTTTTCGCTTCATTCGTCTTAATCCTGTCCAGTGCCTCATATAAACCGCTGACACTAAAATCAAAGACAGGAAAGCCCTCACTTTCCAGCCTGTTATAATCCTCCTCTGTCATTCTGCTGCCTATATCAGCCAGCTTAGCGGCAATTTCTTTACACTCCGCCTCTGCCATATACCTCTTTGCCGCCTGATCCTTTTTTTCCATCACCAGCTCCCAGTTGGGAATGCTTTCAATAGAGGCCTTAAAGCTTTGCCGTCCTGTTTGGCTCCTTTCATACAGGGCAAGCTCAATAGTCTTGTCTGAAACCTTCACCACCTCGAAGGTTTTTACTTCCCCGGCCTTGACATTATCAAAGATATGTTTCGGAGCTGTGACATTCCTTCCATAGATATCTATCGTCACCATATCGGCAACGGACACAATAGTACCCGTAAGCAGCTGTCCCTTCTTCAGGTTAGACAGGCCTCTGCCACTGCCGTCCTTATCAATTGATAAGCCGTAACTGCCTTTTATATCATTTCTTGCAATATCATATTTGTCTGTTATAAATGCTGAATCCATAGTTTTTTCGCCTCATAATGATTTATTTAATTAACAGCAGCTATATTTATTTAAATCATTTCTGATTGTTACCGCATTTTTATACTAAATATTTCGGTATAACTGACAAATTACTTAAGCATTTATCTGCTTATCCTCCATATTTACTATACAGATACCTTTCTTGCAGCAAGCCTGTCCCTTCGGCAGAAATGAAATTAGAGCTTCTTACATCTGTCTATCAGAAATAAACATAAAGTATATAAGTGATTTGGCCGGCTTTTTTGCCGGGTGTCAGGAGGTTTTATGATCAGGAAAAAAACTATAATTATCCTATGGATGCTGACTGTGCTGCTAATATTGCTGTTTCAGGGCTGCGGCCTTTCCTATAGGGCGACACAAAAGGATTTTGACAGCTTTTTAAACAAGCTTTTTGTAATCAGGGTCCAGGCTGATTCCTTATCCCTTAACTACTCACTAGCCGACCCAAAAAGCTATGGTATTGATGAGGCTGAAACCACCCTTGGAGAATACGGCGTCTCAAGTATGAACAAGGAAATGCTCCTTTTGGAAAACAGCTACAGACGCCTGCTTTCGTATGATTATGACAAGCTTTCTCCCGATCAGCAGCTTACCTACCGTATATTAAAGGCTTATATCGAGGACAATATGAGGCTGGGAGCTAATCTTTACTATAATGAATGCCTGGGACCAACCACCGGCATCCAGGCCCAGCTTCCAATTCTTCTGGCTGAATACAAGTTTTACAGTAAAGCAGATATTGATGAATATCTGGCCCTGCTGCCATGCGTTTACGATTACTTTGCTGATATAGCGATATTTGAAAGGGAAAAGTCCAAGCTGGGCCTTTTTATGAATGATAAGGTTGCAAAAAAGATTATAAACCAATGTAATGCCTTTATAGAAAATCCGGAGGAAAATTTTCTGATTAAGCATTTCAATGAAAAGATTATGGCCTTTGACGGCTTAAGCAACTCGGAAAAATTATATTACCGGGCAGCAAATAAGGCGGCTATATTGAATTATGTAATTCCAGCCTACAAAATGCTTGCCGGCGAGCTGACCGCTCTGCTGGGTACGGGTACAAATTCTGCCGGCCTGTGTTATTTTCCTGACGGCAAACAATATTATGAAAACCTTGTCCGGGTTAAAACAGGCTCCGGCAGAGATATGCAGGGAATTATACAGCTGCTTGACAATGCAATAAATAGCGGAATAATCAACATCACCACCCTGACCATGAAGGATCCTTATCTTATCAACAAATATCTGTCCTTTAAAGCCTTTCCCATAACCGATCCGGAGGAAATCATAAATGATCTAAAGGCGGATATGAAAAAAGACTTTCCCGACTTTGTCCCTGTAAACTGCAATATAAAATACGTACCCAAATCCCTGTCGGATTATCTTAGCCCTGCCATGTACCTGGTGCCTCCCATAGACAACTTTACCGAAAACAGTATTTATATAAACGGCAATGACAGCAAGACCCTGGCAACAATATATACTACCGTTGCCCATGAGGGCTATCCCGGCCATTTATACCAATGCACCTATTTCCGCAGCAAAAAGCCGGCCCCCATAAGAAGCATCATGGATTTTCCCGGCTATGATGAGGGCTGGGCTACCTATGTGGAAATGTACTCATATCATATTTCAGGTATCGACAAAGGTCTGGCCCAGTTCCTTGAGGCCAATAATGTTGTGATTTTGTGCCTGTATGCCCGGGCTGATATAGGTATCCATTATGAAGGCTGGTCCCGTGAAAGGACAATCAATTATGTATCCAACTATATTGAAAATGACGAAATAGCCGGTGTCATATACGATACCTTGCTGGAGGAGCCTGGCGTTTACCTGCCTTATGCTGTTGGCTATCTTGAGATAATGGAGCTGAGAAAAAAGGCTCAGCTCGCGCTTGGTGACAATTTTGTCGCAAAGGATTTCCATACCTTCCTGCTGGATATCGGCCCTGCCCAATTCGATATAATAGAGGACTACATGAATGAATGGATAAAGGAAAAAAACCTGCGAAAAGCAGGATAAATTATGCTTCCAACCTCAGGTTGGAAAAGTATAAACCTAATCAAACAAATACGCCATTGAAATTCTGTATGAAATAATTTAGCATGTAATTAGCAGCTGCTACTGGCAAAAGTACTATATAATCATAATCATTCAGCCATAATCGTTTATAGAAGTATTCCAATAGAAGTAATAGTAAAAAAGCTTTCAAATATCAATAAACAGCCTTTGGTGAAAGGGCTTATGTATGGGGGGCGGAGGAAGAAGAGTCCATACTCTACATATGCAATCTTAGCCCATATGATGGCAGCCTTATCGAAGGCGAGCTGCAGATGATTGATTACCTTCCTACCGACAGAACATATCATGGTACTTTATACACTAACAGAAAACTTGCCAACATATTAATCAGACTGGCATCAAACAAGCTGACCGATCCTAATGACTATGACAAGGAATATATTGCCGAGCTTATTAAACTGGGTTATGCCATAAATAATGACGGTGTAATACATGTTACCATTCCGGTCTTTACAAGAAGCCAGATTGCTGCCCTTTATGAACTGTTAAACCCCATCACAGATGATTTGCTTGCCATTTCTACAAAAATTAAGCAGATGACAGATAGCATATTGCTCAATCATGTGCCTGGTCATCTGAAGGAGCAGGTAAGCGGCGTATCCTGCATGAGAATGTTCAACGATATCATCGGTGCGGTAGCCATAAATATGGTAAGCAAAGATTATCTTAAAGCAAACTGGGAGCCCAATGAAATACCAACCTTTTTCAGTAATAGAGGAATAAGTCTTATTACCACTTAAATTGCCTGACAAGTAAGTATTTCTAACACTTAATGAAAAGTGCAAAGCACAGCCTTTATACCGGCAAGAAAAATATGCTTTCATAGACATTTATCCTCCTGCAAATTGATGTATATTGAGAGCATATAGGCATGAAATTACTTGCCGGATTTGTCCATACCGGATAAAGCAAGCGGGAGACATATCACCTGCATTCATTAAAAAGCACCAGGCAGTTTGCCTGGTGCAATTTTTACCCTCTTTTATCCTAAAGATTCATAAAATTTTGGCTAGCGTATCTCGGCACCCGAAGGCATATCCCTTTCCGGAACCATAAGTGACAGGTTGCCCAAATCATCCTCGGCGCACAAGATCATTCCTTCGCTCATTATGCCTGCAAGCTTGGCAGGTTTAAGGTTTGTTACAACCATAACCTTCTTGCCAACCATTTCCTCAGGCGTGTAATGGGCCTTAATGCCGGATACGATCTGTCTTATTTGTGATCCGATTTTAACCTTCGAACAGAGGAGCTTCTTGGAGTTTTTAACCTCCTCACAGGCTATTATCTCTCCTATTTGAAATTGCAGCTTTGCAAAGTCTTCATAGCTAATTTCTGGCTTAGCTTCAAGTTCAATACCATCGGCTTTGCTGCCGTCATTATTTTGGCCACCTTGACTGCCGGCTGCGTTACCATTAGAGCCCTCTGCTTTTACCTGAGCTTCCTTCATAGCCTCCACCTTATCCAGCACTTCCTTAAGATCAAGCCTTGCAAAAAGTATCTCCGGCTTGTCGGTTACCTTGTTGCCATCCGGATACAGACCATAGCTGCTCATTTCCTCAAGGCTTCTGGCCTTAGTATTTAGCTGGGCCAAAATTTTGGCACTTGTCTCAGGCATAAAGGGCTCCAGCAGGCTGGCGCCTATGCAGATACACTCTGTAAGGTTATAAAGAACCGTCTCAAGTCTTGCCTTTTTTGCCTCATCCTTGGCCAAAATCCAAGGCATTGTTTCATCTATATATTTATTGCAGCGCTTAAACAGGGTAAATATCTCACTGATGGCATCCGCCACACGCAGCTTGCCCATTCTCTCTACAACCTTCTTAGGAGTTTCAAGAGCAAGGGCCTTCAGCTCCTCATCCACGGGCTCATATTCCTTGCCGTCTTTTACTTCGCCGGCGAAGTACTTATTGGACATGGATATGGTACGGTTTACAAGATTGCCAAGGGTATTGGCAAGATCAGAATTAACCCTTTCAACCACCAGCTCCCAGGAGATGGTTCCGTCATTGTCAAAGGGCATCTCATGCAGCACATAATAACGGACAGCGTCTACACCAAAGATCTTTACCAAATCATCAGCATATATGACATTTCCCTTTGATTTGCTCATCTTGTCACCGGCAGAGCCCTGCAGCAGCCAGGGATGGCCAAAGACCTGCTTAGGCAATTCAACATCTAGAGCCATCAAGATAATCGGCCAGTAAATAGTATGGAAGCGGATGATATCCTTACCGATCAAATGCAAATCCGCAGGCCAGTATTTCTTAAATTGCTCGCTGCTGTTGCCGTCGGCGTCATAACCAATTCCGGTGATATAGTTGGTTAGGGCATCAATCCAAACATAAACAACATGCTTGTCGTCAAAGTCAACAGGTATGCCCCATTTGAAGGAGGTACGGGATACACACAAATCCTGCAGTCCCGGAAGCAGGAAGTTGTTCATCATCTCATTCTTTCTGGATTCCGGCTGTATAAATTCAGGATGGGTATTGATGTGCTCAATCAGCCTGTCCGCATATTTGCTTAACCTTAAGAAATATGCCTCCTCCTTGGCAGGCTGTACCTCCCTGCCGCAATCGGGACATTTGCCGTCCACCAGCTGTGAAGGAGTAAAGAAGGATTCACAAGGGGTACAGTACATACCCTCGTAGGTTCCCTTGTATATGTCCCCCTTTTCATACAGCTTGCGGAAGATTTTCTGCACCTGCTTCTCATGGTCGGTATCGGTGGTGCGAATGAACTTGTCGTAAGAGGTGTTCATCATATCCCAGATATCCTTAATCTGTCCGGCAATACGATCAACAAATTCCTTAGGAGTAATACCAGCCTCTTCCGCCTTTTGCTCAATTTTCTGTCCGTGCTCATCTGTTCCTGTCTGGAAGAACACATCATAGCCCTCCATTCTCTTGAAACGGGCTATACTGTCTGCCAGAACTATTTCATAGGTATTGCCGATATGCGGCTTGCCGGATGTATAGGCTAT
>JAAZDK010000001.1 GCA_012512855.1 Clostridiales bacterium | reverse complement strand
GAGGCATGGTAAGCGCAAATACATCCCATTTTGCCATATCATCGTATGCAAACAGGCTGACTGTGGTTATTGCCAGTAGTACTGTCAGCATACTTGTAAAAAAGTATGGATTGTCAGTGTTAATAGCTATAAAAAAGTATAACACAGACATAATAAGAAACATTTTCAGGCTTTTTTTCAAATTGATAAAATCCTTTATAATTAATCCCTTCATTGTGACCGTCCTTTCATCGTTTTGCTTAATGTCCAATTAACCGTTATTTCCTTCCCCTGCTTATAAACAGCATGATTTCCTCAATTGATGTCCTCTCGGGATTATAGCCTTTGTACCTTCGCAAAAACTCATTCCTGTTGCGGATCATAACCTCGGCTCCGAAGCTGTTTTCCCGGATTCCTGCGACATATGCCTTGTCAATATTATCAACCTCCTCTTTTCTGCAATGCAGAAGGCCGTATTGGTATATCAGAATATCCTTGCTTTCACTAAAGATTATCCTTCCGTCATGTATAAAGGTTACATAGTCAGCTATCTTTTCAATATCGCTTATTATATGGGATGACAGTAGGATTGTATGCTCCTCGTCCTGGATAAACTCAAGAAAAATATCAAGTATTTCATCCCTCACCATGGGGTCCAGGCCACTGGTGGGCTCATCCAGTATCAAAAGCTTTGAATTGTGGGAAAGGGCTATTGAAATAGTAAGCTTCATCTTCATTCCCCGGGAAAATTCCTTAATAATCTTCTTTTCCGGCAGCTTAAATCTGTCCAAATATCTCATAAAACAGCTCTCATCCCAGTTGGGATATATGTTTTTCATTATCAGATTAGTATCCCTGGCGGTTAGATTATCGTGAATATTGCTTCCGTCCAGCACCACTCCAATCTGGGACTTAACCCCCAGCGGCATACTTTTTGAATCATAGCCCAATACTGAGATTTCACCGCCGTCTGTATGAATCAGGTTGAGTATTGCCTTGATTGTAGTTGTTTTTCCTGCTCCGTTTTCTCCGACAAAGCCCATAATAGTGCCCTTAGGTACATTAAAGCTTATATTATCAAGTGTAAAATCCTTATATCTTTTTGACAGATTTCTTATTGCGATTGCATCCTTTACTGTTGCTTTGTATTCCTTGTTCAGCATCCTTAGGCCTCCTCCTCATACATCATTCTGATTATTTCAATAAGCTCATCCAGACTTATGTTACCTGTCTTTGCCCCATGTACAGCCTTGCTTAAATGCTCCTCTACTATACGCAGTTGCTCTTCCCGGACAAATTCCAGATTCTTTTCAGCAACATAACTGCCCTTGCCGATTATGGTATAGATGAATCCGTCCCGTTCCAAATCCTCATATGCCCTTTTTGTAGTAATTACACTAATCCGCAGTTCCTTGGCCAGTGTTCGCATCGACGGCAGCATGGTTCCTGCTTCAAGTTCACCACTCATAATCATCTGCTTAATCTGAGAGGCTATCTGCTCATAAATCGGCTTGTCGCTTGAATTGCTTATTAGAATATTCATCAGTTCACCTCGTATAGTGTTATAAGTGTATATATCTAATATATACACTTATAACACAGTAGACTTGCCTTGTCAAGGGGAAATTTTATATGTTTATATGATTGTTGCAGAATTATGAGCTAACTACAATTGCTGCAACCTTACCTTACTGTAGAAGTACATATAGCTAAAAAAGATATATTTTTATATCTTATATTGACACTAAAATAACTGACACAAAAAAATAAAAAAGCTGAAGACATTCTTTTGCCCGCTTCGTTTTAATATGTGCAAGGCAATAAGAGATCTCTTATTTGAAGACTATTGTACATAAGTAAAAAATTTATTAAACTAAAGGAGATATCATGAAAAGAATAAGATCAATCGTAACACTGCTTGCACTAGTGATTATACCTATACTTATTTTCCGGCGCTTTTTGTCCTGGATAGGGGGCAGATTAAAACCACGATATGCACAGGCCGGATAGTATAGATTTTAACATCATTAAATAATTGCCTGCATAAGACTGAATGAAAGGAGGCGGAAGTATATCAATAAGGAGCAATATTATGAATATCTGATAGACAGCTATCAGAACCTGGTATTCTCTATATGCTTTAAAATTGTTAACGACTACTTTGAAGCAGAAGACCTGGCTCAGGAGACCTTTATTTCCGCCTACAGACATTTGGATGATTTTGACCGGCAGCATGAAAAAGCATGGCTCTGCAGGATTGCCACCAATAAATGTCTTGACTATCTCAAAAAAGCCGAGCGAAGGAGTATCCCCACCGAGGATGACTATTTTCTCATACAGGTTAACAAGGAGCCTTCTCCTGAGGAAAATGTGCTGGAGCTGGAGGCAAAAAGACAGCTTACAGACAGATGCAGAAATCTAAAATCACCTTACCGTGAAATAGCCCTTGATTATTTCTGCAATGAAATATCAGCAGCCGAAATAGCAGCAAAGACGGGTAAAAACATAAAGACCATACAGACCCAGATATACCGGGCAAGATCATTGCTTCAAAAAAGCTACAGAAAGGGGGAACTGATAAATGAATGACAGAGCCCACATAAACGATATACAGCTTAACGCTTTCAGAAATAACTCAATGCCTCATGAGGAGAAAATCACTTTTTTGGAGCATATAGGCTCATGCAGCTTTTGCTCTGACCGGTTTGCAACCTTTATGTCAGAGGATTTGGTCGCAGCCCCCAGGGATTTGAAGCAAAATGTACTTAAAGCGGTCCGTCATGAACAGATTATTAAGTTCAAGGTAAAGGAAGCCTCCAGAAGAATGCAGCTGTTTTTATACGGTCTGAAGGTTGGCACTGCCGCTACCCTGGCCCTGATTTTGCTATTCTTTACGGTTAGCCTGTCAGATATGGCTGATCCAGATAACAGCTTACAGGCAAATATGACACAGAAAGCATCAGAAGAAATTAAAGCACCGATTACATCCGTAATAAGAGATGGGATGGATGCTTTTTGCAACAATATAATGAATTTATCCAACAGCATTATTAAATAAAGCTGATTTAGCAAATAAGCTTTAAAGTGACAAATTAAATTAACCAAGTTAATTTCGGAAAGGATGGTTATATGATTAAAAAGAAAAGTGCCTTCTTAACCTTTTGCTGTTCATTATTACCCGGTGCGGGACAGATGTATATGGGCTTTATGAAGAGGGGAATCAGCCTTATGGCCTCCTTCTTTCTGCTTATATTTTTGTCCGTATGGCTAGATCTTGGTCCTCTGCTGCTGGTGGTGCCGATAATATGGTTTTTCTCCTTCTTTGACACCCATAACCTGCGTTCAATGCCGGACGACAAGTTCTACTCCTTTCAGGATGATTATGTAGTAATACCTGAGGTTGCTATAAAAGGACTTAAAATCATCAATGACAGATATCGCAAAGTTATTGCAACAGCACTTATTGCAATAGGCTTTACTCTGTTATGGAATAACTTTTTATATATATTTGATGCTTATTTGCCATCCTATATATCCAGCATTTTATACATGCTGGGCCGCAAATTCCCGCAGATGCTGATCGGTATTGCCATTATTACACTTGGTATTATTCTGATACGGGGTAAAAAAATAGATCTGGACACTGCCCGGACAGATGAACCATATGAGGAAAAGGGAGGTATGATCTAATGGTTAAAACCCATAGAGTAGGAACCCTGACCCTGGGAGTATCGCTAATTACCTTTGGTATTCTCTTTCTTTTGCGACTCTTTGTCAGCTCCCTGTCATATGCTTTTATTTTTAAGCTATGGCCTATAATATTTATATTCCTCGGGCTGGAAATACTTATAGCCAACCATATTCAAAAGGAAAATAAGCTTGTATATGATAAGGCGTCAGTCGCTTTAACTGTAATATTAACTTTTTTTGCAATGTTTATGTCCTGGATGGATTTTGTAATAGAGCATGCCGATTACTCTTTCTTAAGATTTTAAAATTGCCATTCTGCATATGGCACAGGCTTGCCGGATTTGAACTAATATTTAGAATTAATCATTCTCTTGAACACACAGCAACTTCTGCAAGCTGAAATAATATTAAATTGCACGCCCATATTATAATATAATAAAAAACTGATACTTATAGGAAATTTGGATGAATTCCCTGTAGTAAATAAGCTGATGCCAGTCAGATACGCTCAGGCATCAGCTTATTTATTGGTATCTTTATAATTGCTTATTCTAATGCTTTAGTTTTATAATTTCATCGATAATGTTCTTATCTGAAATACTCTACTCCGGATTCAAATATAAGCTGATTCTGGTTGCCGGTTATATTGACGGCCACACCTTTACCACGGCGCTCCGAATGAGCCATCTTGCCGAGGATTCTTCCGTCAGGGCTTGTTATACCCTCGATGGCATAATAGGAGCCGTTTGGATTATAATCCTCGTCCATGGTAGGATTGCCATCCAAATCAACGTATTGAGTGGCAACCTGACCATTCTCAAACAGCTTCCTAATCCATTCCTCACTGGCAACAAAGCGGCCTTCTCCATGGGAAGCCGGAATGGAATATACCCCGCCAAGCTCCGCCTTCATCAGCCAGGGTGATTTGTTGGAAACCACTTTGGTATATACAGATTTGGATATATGACGGCCGATGCTGTTGGTTGTCAGTGTCGGTGAGTCCTCCGTTTGGGGAGTAATTTTTCCATATGGCAGCAAACCGAGCTTTATAAGAGCCTGGAAGCCGTTGCAGATACCCAGAATTAAGCCGTCCCTGGATTCTATCAGCTGGCTTACCGCTTCCTTAATCCTTTCATTGCGGAAGGCTGTGGCAATGAATTTACCTGAACCATCCGGCTCATCGCCAGCCGAAAAGCCACCCACAAACATCAGGATTTGGGCCTGCTTAATAGCTTCAGCAAATGCTGCCGCCGACTCCAGAATATCTGATGCGGTTAAATTTTTGAATACCAGGGTCTGAACCTCGGCTCCTGCATTTATAAATGCAGTTGCGGTATCATACTCGCAGTTGGTTCCCGGGAATACCGGTATGAACACCCTGGGCTTGGCAACCTTATTCTTTGCAAGATATATCCTTCCGGCATCATAAAGCTTGCACTCAAGCTTTCTGTTATCCTTATGTGAGCGGGTCGGATAAACCTTCTCCAAGGTCTGCATCCATGAGCTTAAGGCCTCATCTATATCAATTCTTGTGTCTTTATATACAAACTCCGGACAGTCGCTTATTGTTCCTATCAGCTTATACTCATCCGCTGCAAAGCCTTCCTCAGCCAGTTTCTGTACAGCTTCAGGAGACATCTCGACGATTATGTCGCCATAGCCGGGGAGGAATAATTCATCCTCCGGCAGTCGGTCATCCAGCCGGACACCCAGCTTGTTGCCAAATGCCATCTTGCTGACAGCCTCAGCAACACCACCAAAGCCAACTGCAAAAGCAGAGCTTATCTTGCCTTTTCTCATCAGGGAAGTGATTTTTGAATATATACTTAATAGCTGTTCATATACCGGCAGATCGTAAGCATCCTTTTTAATATAAAACTTAACTATGGCATTGCCGGCCTTCTTGAAATCGCTGGTTATTACATTATCAAGCTTAGCAACATCTACAGCAAAGGATACAAGTGTAGGAGGCACATCAATATCATTAAAGCTGCCGGACATACTGTCCTTACCGCCGATTGAAGGCAGTCCCAGCTTCAGCTGGGCATCATAAGCACCCAGCAGGGCTGCCAGAGGCTCACCCCAGCGCTTCTTGTCCTTGCCCAGCTTGCGGAAATACTCCTGGAAGGTGAAGCGTATCCTTGTATGATCGCCACCTGCTGCCACTATCTTTGCAACCGAGCTGATAACCGCATACACTGAGCCATGGAAGGGTGACCAGCTGGACAGATATGGATCAAAGCCATAGCTCATCATAGTAACAGTATCGCAGCTTCCCTCCAGTACCGGAAGCTTTGCGATCATGGTCTGGATGGGTGACAGCTGATACCTTCCGCCATATGGCATAGTTACTGTTCCTGCGCCGATTGAGCTGTCAAACATCTCTACAAGGCCCTTTTTGGAGCATACATTCAAATCCGACAGGGTTTTAAGCCAACGCTCTCTGATATCACCGGATGCACCAGCTGAGCCGGATGCAGCAGCTGCCCTGCAGACAGCTCCCTTTTTCAGATAGTTATCGTCCTTATCAGGCTGGCTGACATAAACTGCAGCCTCCTGATGGGCTCCATTGGTGTCCAGGAAGGCTCTTGAAATATTGACTATCTCCTTGCCTCTCCACTTCATAACCAGTCTGGGCTCTTTCGTAACCTTTGCCACAGGAATAGCTTCAAGGTTTTCCTCCTGGGCAAATTTAAGCATCAAATCCACATTTTCAGGAGCCACAACAACTGCCATTCTTTCCTGGGATTCGGATATAGCCAGCTCGGTACCGTCAAGTCCGGCGTATTTTTTTGGTACCTTATCCAGATCTATGTCAAGTCCGGCTGCCAGCTCACCAATCGCCACTGATACGCCGCCTGCTCCGAAGTCATTACATTTCTTAATAAGTCTGCTGACCTCCTGTCTGCGGAACAATCTCTGCAGCTTACGCTCTGTAGGAGCATTACCCTTTTGCACCTCTGCACCACATGTGTTGATAGATTCCGTCGTATGGCTTTTTGATGAGCCTGTAGCTCCACCGCAACCATCACGGCCTGTTCTGCCTCCCATAAGAATTACTACATCACCGGGATCTGCGTTTCCTCTGATAACATTCCTTCTGGGGGCTGCACCCATAACAGCTCCGATCTCCAGTCTCTTTGCCACATAATTCGGATGGTAAATTTCATCCACCAAACCGGTAGCAAGGCCCACCTGATTGCCGTAGGAGCTGTAGCCCAAAGCTGCTCCGGTACAGATTTTTCTCTGAGGCAGCTTGCCCTCAAGGGTATCCTTGACAGGAACAGTCGGATCAGCCGCACCGGTTACTCTCATGGCCTGATACACATAGCCTCTGCCTGACAGAGGATCACGGATGGCTCCGCCAAGGCAGGTCGCCGCACCACCAAAGGGCTCTATCTCTGTAGGATGGTTATGGGTCTCGTTCTTGAAAAACACCAGCCATTCCTCAGTCTTGCCGTCTATCTCAACAGGTACAATTATCGAGCAGGCATTTATCTCATCGGAAACCTCCATATCCTCCAGCTTGCCTTCTGCCTTAAGCTTTTTCATGGCAAGGGTGGCGATGTCCATAAGAGATATATATTTATCCTTCCTGCCCTTATAAAGCTTCTCCCTCTCATTAATATAGCTGTTAAATGCAGCCTTTATAGGCTCCGAGTAATAGCCTTCTTCAAAATCAATCTCCTTTAACTCGGTCAGGAATGTGGTATGTCTGCAGTGATCCGACCAGTAGGTATCCAGCACCCTGATCTCTGTCATTGAAGGATCACGCTTTTCCTCTCCTGCAAAGTACTCCTGTATAAACTGGAAATCCTTAAAGGTCATAGCCAGATTTAAGGAAGCATAAAGCTTATGCAGCTCCTCCTCTGTCATAGTGGTAAAGCCGAAAATAACGCTGACATCCTCCGGCTCATCATATGCCATAATCAGGGTGTCCGGCTTTTCTTCAGCCGCCAGTCGTGAATCCACAGGATTTATGCAGTAGGATTTGATTTTTTCAAATTCATCATCGGAAATATTGCCGCTTAATATATAGGTTGTAGCCGATCTTATCACCGGCTCCTCATTTTCATTCAGCAGCTTTACACACTGCTCAGCCGAATCAGCCCGCATATCAAACTGCCCCGGCAGATATTCAACCGTAAATATTCTGTCATCGCTGGCAGCTTTAAAGCTCTCTTCATACAGCATATCCAGCGGTGGCTCTGAAAATACCGTCACCAGGGCCTTCCTGTAGGTTTCCTCCGTAATATTTTCAATATCATAACGGATAAGTACACGTACTGAACTTAATCCCTTTATATCCAGATAGCTGACAAGCTCTGTCATGAGTTCCTTGGCCCTTATCGCATAAGGTGCCTTCTTTTCTACATAAATGCGTCTAACCTTGCTATTATTGTTACCCATACATCTTCATACCTTTCTTCCTATCTTGCAAGCTTTTATGTCTGCTCATCACATAAAGCGTTACCGGATGAAGATAGCCTAAAACAAGCCATCTACAGCTAAAACACCATCTTCATCCTATCATTTACTTGCATTATAGCATAACATGTCTTATAATAATAATTAATATATATGAAGCTTTTTATTAGGTTCGCTAATAGATATACTGCCATTAAATGCTTCAAAATTTGTAGCCAAAGACTGTTTCTCATACTAATGATAGGGGATGGGTATCATGGATATTAATTATGAGCTGTATAAGGTATTTTATCATGTGGCCAAGAGCCTTAGCTTTTCCGATGCAGCAGAAGCGCTTTATATTTCACAGTCTGCTGTCAGCCAATCCATCAAGACACTTGAGAAGAGATTGAACCAAACCTTATTTATCAGAAGTACGAAAAAGGTTGCTTTAACCAAAGAAGGCGAATTACTGCTTAAGCATGTCGAACCGGCAATAAACCTTATTACCCGCGGAGAGAACCAGCTTTGCGTCGACCCCAGGAAGGGAATACAGTTAAGAATAGGAGCCAGCGACACCATTTGCCGATATTACCTTGTGCCCTTCCTGAATAATTTCCATAAGAAATATCCCGGTATTCATATAAAGGTGACTAACGGAACCTCCCTTCAATGTGCAAAGCTTCTTGAGCGCAATGAGGTAGATCTGATAATAGTCAACTCGCCCAATTCCGCATTGAACAATCTAATGCAGATAATTCCCGTCAAGGAGTTCCGTGATATATTTATAGCTAATCCAGAAGCGTTTCCATTAAATGATCATCCCGTTACTCTTGAGGAGCTGCAGCAATATCCTATATTAATGCTGGAAAAGCGCTCGATGACCAGTATCTTTCTCCATAATCTCTTCCTGGAGCATTCACTTGATTTGGTACCGGCTATTGAGCTTAGCAGTAACGATTTGCTGATAGATCTCGCCCGAATCGGCCTTGGAATTGCCTTTATACCGGATTTCTGCATGAGCGACACAACAAACCTTTCCGTTATAAACCTTACCGAGGAAATACCTACCCGCAAGCTGGTTGCTGCATACAATAGCGATATCCCTCTGTCTGATGCCGCCAGCTTCTTTATCGACAGCCTGGTTGAAGCTGCAGAGGCTGAAGCAAAGGCTTGATTGTGCTCCCCATCTGGTTGATCAAAAGCAAAGATAAAGCTTCATATACTCACATAGACGGGTATATGAAGCTTTTTTGCTATCTAAGCTCCTCTAATCTTTTATGAATTACCTTATTATAATTCAAAACCTTCCTCTCATAATCCTCATTCATGAACTTGGAGGTTATCAGGAAATCAGCCGTTGCCCTGTTGTTGGCAACTGGTATATCATATACAGCACAGATTCTCAGCAGAGCCTTAACATCAGGGTCATGGGGCTGGGCCTCCAGGGGGTCCCAGAAAAAGATTACAAAATCAATATTTCCTTCCACAATTCTTGATCCAATCTGCTGATCCCCTCCCAGGGGACCGCTGTTATATGCCTTAACAGGCAAGCCTGTGTGGTCAACTATCAGTCTGGCCGTAGTACCTGTTCCGCACAGAAAATGTCCCTTTAATATCTCCTTATTCTCCTCTACCCATTCTACCAGCTCATGCTTCTTGGTATCATGGGCAATCAGTGCTATATGCTTTTGTTTGCCTATTGTAAAATTTATATAATCATCCTGAACCATCTTTTGCTACCTCACTTTAGGAAAATGTATTTTAACTGCTTATATATTATAAGAAATGATAAATTAATGCAAGCAATAAGTACAGCTGAACGTATATTTTCTACCCCAAGGCTTCTTACCCTATATAAACCTTCCTTAACAGCAATTAACTTTACAGCCTTATTCGAAAAAGGTATACATTATTTGATCATATATCTTTTCTGCCGCTTTTTCCGGCGTTATGCTTCCATCCAAGAGTTCCGGTGTTATGGTGTAAATTAATTCTGTTATAATACCTATATCATATGTAATGATACCGGAATCTCTAAAGAGATAATTCAGATCAGACAAGTAAGCAAGCCTGTCGGCTGACCATTCGTTGTACTTGTCGTATTTGGTCAGATCTGAACCAAGCATGGCAAATTGATATAATTCCGTATTGTAAATATTTTTGCTGTCAGTCATAAGCTTAAGCAGATTGGCCGCCATTTCTTTATTTTTCGAGTATTTGTTAATAATTGCACATCCATTCAATATCCACAGATTCCTTTTATCATTGCCTGTCAACATCACAGTTCCGAATTCAGGATATGCAGGAATATCACTCATATAAAGTGCGTTATAAAAATAACTGACTGAACTGGTATCCAGCAGATGCTTTTTTTCACCTGAATTATCATATAATACTCCATCATCGTTATATTTTTTTATATTTACAAAAATGTCAGCAAGTGCATCCTTATCAAGTTGATTCCTGTCTATAGACTCCTGTATAAACATCATGACAAAGCCTAAAATATTTGGTTTTGGAAATACAGTAACGTCTTTTTCTCCACTTTCTATTATTCCATCACACAAATTCCATATATCATCAAAAGTGATTCGCTTGTCGTAAGCCTCACAACCATACCTGCCAAGATCATAGCTCAATACATATGTTGCAGAACTCAGATAGTACGGTACTCCAAATAGCTTATTATTATGACTCATCATTGAACGAATCCCGTCAAACATACCGGAGAAATTATTCGTAATACCCTCATAGCTGTCAAGGGGCTCATAAAGCTCATACTTTAGGATGCTGGAAAGCAGATTATCTTCATTAGGACTATATAGCAAAAACACATCATAATCGCTGTCACCTGCCAGCAGCTTGGTACGAAGCTTATCCATATATATATCCTCGGGATATTCTATAAAATGAACCGGACAACCATATTCAGCTTCAAATTGGCTAGCTATAATCGGAAATTTCATTTCATGCGATATATTCCTTGTTAGCAATACATTTATATGCTCCCTTTCGGATTGATCAGTAACCAGGAAACAATTACCTAAATCATTCCAAAAGATAATGCTGTCATCGGAATAAAAAATCTTACGTACACTGAAAAAACCAAATTCATTACCATATGTACTTAAAAATTCACTATTTAACGAGCTTATAGTTGTATTAACATGTGTTTGGATATCATACGCCCTTATATGCAGGATTTTATCCACAACATACCCAATATTCTCCTGATAATAAAAGCAATTTTTTACTGGATTATAGCAATATGTATTGCTGCTGGGTACTATAAATTCCTCCAGCAGCTTTAGCTTATGAAGGTCATATTTATATGCTTTAATAATTGGGTTCATAAAATTATCAGTTGTAGCTGATGTCAGAATAATTGTGTTCTTATCAATGAAATCAAGACTGAGAATGAAAGAAAACCCATCCTTGCCTTTATAGTCCGTAATTCTGCTGCAGACTCCATCTGACAAATCAAGCTTGTACAGCTCACTTTCCGAATCACCGTTGTTATTAATAAGTAAGGCAGCAATAACAACCAAATTGCCATGCACCCTGATATAATTTGCATCGACAGGCTCCAAGATAAAGGGGTATGATTTTATTATTTTACCCTTACTGTCATATTTAATGACCGCATTCTGCTCTTTATTATAAGAATAAATGTAACCTTCCCTTGCGCATATAACAGTATTGCCTTCAGCCTCCACCAGAACGCTTCTTTCTCCTGTAGTCAAATCATATCTGACAATATTTCTTTTACTCAGAAGATAAGCCATACCTTCATCTACATGTACATTAAGCCATTCCACACCGGAATCGGTATCTGTTGATATTATATAGGGTTCAAAATGAGCCTTTTGTTCCTGCTTTTCCTCCGAAGGTCGGCATGAAGCAAAAAGCATTGCTGTTAGCAGCAAAATGGCGATGGAATATATTTTTCTTCTTTTAAAGTACATAGAATAACTCCTCGTATTATATAGTAGTAGTTTTTAGAGACCCTCTCCAAGGTCTTTATTATTTATTTCATAGTCTGTCTTTACCTTTTCTACAGGTATGACTATGATATTCATTGATACTGTGGTTTGTTTT
>JAAZDK010000147.1 GCA_012512855.1 Clostridiales bacterium | reverse complement strand
TGGCATCTTTTTTATTGGGTTCCCAAATATATTTTTATGTGTTAAAATGTTACGGTATAAACAAAGAAACAGCTTTACCGGTAAGCTTTGAACAGGCCTGCCGAGTATATAAATAGCTTATTATCAGCAAATGAATAGCGGCATATACTTTTATAGAAATAAGAAAGGATATGGTTTTATGGGAAAATATTTCGGCACTGACGGTTTCCGAGGAGAGGCAAATGTGGATCTTAATGTAATGCACGCCTATAAGGTGGGCAGATTCTTGGGCCATTTTTTTGGAAAGGATCACAAGGCAAAGATAGTAATAGGTAAAGATACCAGAAGATCAAGCTATATGTTTGAATATTCTCTTGTTGCCGGCCTGACAGCCAGTGGTGCGGATGCCTATCTGCTTCATGTTACGACAACCCCCAGTGTTTCCTATGTTGTCAGGACCGAGGGCTTTGACTGCGGCATAATGATTTCAGCAAGTCATAATCCCTTCTATGATATCGGTATAAAGATTATAAATGGCAGCGGCTATAAGATGGAAGCAATCATAGAGGAAATGATTGAGGAATATATCGACAGTCCTGAAGATAATCTGCCCTTTGCCACAAGGGAGAATATAGGAAAAACGGTGGATTACTCAATGGGGAGAAACCGCTATATAGGTTATTTGATATCCCTTGCCACAAGATCATTTGAAAATATAAGGGTTGGTCTTGATTTGGCAAACGGTTCGGCTACAACCGTGGCTAAAGGCGTGTTTGATGCTCTGGGAGCAAAAACATATGCTATTAACAATGAGCCTGATGGCACGAACATAAATCGCAACTGCGGATCCTCACATATAGAGCAGCTTCAGAGGTTTGTGGTAGACAATGGCCTGGATATAGGCTTTGCATATGACGGAGATGCGGATCGTTGCTTTGCGGTTGATGAAATGGGCAATATTGTAGATGGTGACAAAATCCTTTATATATGCGGAGTATATCTGAAGCAGAACAATGAGCTGGTCAACAATACCATAGTAACTACAGTTATGTCCAACCTGGGCCTATACAAGGCGCTGGACAAAAAGGGCATCAAATATGAAAAGCCCGCTGTTGGTGACAAGTACGTCTTTGAAAATATGATGGCTAACGGCCATGTTCTTGGAGGGGAGCAATCGGGCCATATCATCTTCAGGAAGAATGCGGTTACAGGTGACGGAATATTAACCTCTCTTAAGGTGATGGAGGTAATGCTTGAAAGCAAAAGCAGCTTATCGCAGCTACATAAGGAGATGGTTAGCTATCCGCAGCTGCTTGTGAATGTCAGGGTCAGAGATAAAAAGGCGGCACTTGAGGATAAGGCGGTTAGCCAGCTGATAAAGGAAGTTGAGAAGGAGCTGGGAGATGATGGCCGTATTCTGGTAAGGGGAAGCGGTACTGAGCCTGTTGTCAGAGTTATGGTGGAGGCGGCAAGCCAGGAGCTGTGCCGTGGGTATATAGACCGGGTGGTAAATCAAATGAAGGATATGGGTCATATTATAACTGAATAAGAGAATGGCAATAATCAAATTATTATGCTTCATTATCAGCTTTTTTGTATAAATTTATTGATACTGCGGGAAATTTGAAGAGGTTTTGTGTGGGAAATTAATAAATTTACAGTACAATAAGGAAATTAAAAAGAAATTATGGTATTTACAGAATCGTTATGTTATAATATACTATTGTCAAAATGCCGTTATAATAACATGCACTTAAAAAAGGGGCCATATGCTCCCAAAATCCTAGGAGGAAGAAATTATGAGTTTTCAGGTTGAGATATTGGAAAGAAACATGGCAAAGCTTACAATAGAAGCTACTGCTGAAGAATTTGAAAATGCAATGGAAAAAGCATACCGTAAGAACCGGCATAAAATAAATATTCAGGGCTTCCGCAAGGGTAAGGCTCCCCGTGCCCTGATCGAGAAGATGTACGGACCGGGGATCTTTTATGAGGATGCTGCCAACGAGATCATTCCGGAAGCATATGAAAAGGCTGCTATCGAAAGCAATCTTGAAATAGTATCCAGACCGGAGATAGACATTGTTCAGATAGAAAAGGGCAAAAGCTTTATTTTTACAGCAGAGGTCGCCATCAAGCCTGAGGTGAAGCTTGGCCAGTACAAGGGACTTGTAGCCCAGAAGAAGGAAGCAGAGGTAACTGATGAAGAAGTAATGCAAAAGCTGGAGCAGGAGCGCGAGAAGAACTCCAGACTGATTACAGTTGAGGACAGAAGCGTTCAGGAGGGGGATATTGCTGTAATCGACTTTGAGGGCTTTGTTGACGACAAGCCGTTTGATGGCGGAAAGGGCGAGGATTTCTCCCTGACAATAGGCTCACATACCTTTATTGATAATTTCGAGGAGCAGCTGATAGGTAAAAATGCGGGGGACTGTGTTGATGTAAATGTTACCTTCCCTGAGAATTACCATGCTAATGAGCTGGCCGGAAAGCCTGCTCTCTTTAAGGTTACTATAAAGGAGATTAAGGCTAAGGAGCTTCCTGAGCTTAACGATGATTTTGCCCAGGATGTATCAGAATTTGATACTCTTGATGAATACAAAGAAAGTATCAGGGCTACAATTAAGGAGAACAAGGAAAAGCAGCTAAAAACAGCCAGAGAAAATGAGCTGGTGGATAAGGTAATCGAAGGGGCAAGCATGGACATTCCTGAGCCTATGATTGAGCTGCAGGTTAGCAGAATGGCTGAGGATTTTGCCCAGAGATTAAGATATCAGGGACTGTCGATTGAAAATTACTTCCAGTATACAGGTATGAGCAGGGAGCAGTTCCTTGAAAGCCTGAGGCCACAGGCATTAAAGCAGATACAGACCAGACTGGTGCTTGAGGCTGTTGCCAAGGCTGAGCATATCGAGGTTACAGATGAGGAGCTGGATAAGGAGCTCGCTGAGATGGCCAAGATGTACAGAATGGAAGTTGACAAGTTAAAGGAAGCTATTTCTGAAAAGGAAATCGAACAGATCAAGATGGATATTGCTGTTAATAAAGCTGTAGACCTTATTGTAGCAGAATCAAAGGAAGAGTAATCAGTTTTGCAGTTTCAGGTTGTTTGGCATAGTTAGTGATACTATTGCCGCATTTGGAGGAAAGGAGAAGATAAGATATGAGTTTGGTACCTTATGTCATTGAGCAAACAAGCCGTGGGGAAAGAAGCTATGATATATATTCCAGGTTATTGAAGGAAAGAATCATATTCCTCAGTGAAGAAGTTAATGACACAACTGCCAGCCTGATAGTAGCCCAGATGCTGTTTTTGGAAGCAGAGGATCCCAGCAAGGAGATCAATTTCTATATCAATAGCCCGGGTGGCTCTGTGACTGCGGGAATGGCAATATATGACACCATGAATTATATTAAATGCGATGTATCCACAATCTGCATCGGTATGGCCGCCAGCATGGGAGCTTTCCTGCTGGCAGGAGGAACAAAGGGTAAGAGATTTGCCCTGCCCAATGCCGAGATAATGATACATCAGCCCTCCGGCGGCGCCAGAGGTCAGGCGACAGACATTAAGATTATCGCCGACAACATTATAAGAACAAAGAGAAAGATAAATGAAATTCTTTCCAGGAACACAGGCAAGCCGATTGAAGTTATTGAGGTTGACACTGAAAGAGATTTCTACATGACTGCGCAGGAGGCAAAGGAATACGGCATTATTGACGACATTTTAATTAGATAGGTTGCTTTGTACAACAGCCTATGAGATGAGGTGAAAAGGTATTGGCAGGTAAATCAGATGATAGAAAGCAGCTAAGATGTTCTTTCTGCAACAAGACACAGGATCAGGTAAGAAAGCTGATTGCCGGACCAGGTGTTTATATATGTGATGAATGCATAGAGATATGCAGTGAAATTATAGAGGAAGAGTTTGACACAGACCCTGTCAGAGATGCCGGTATTAATCTGCTAAAACCGGTGGAGATTAAAGCCTTTCTGGATCAGCATGTGGTTGGGCAGGATGAAGCAAAGAAGGTGCTTGCCGTATCGGTTTACAATCATTACAAAAGAGTGCTCTCTGACAAGGATTTGGATGTTGAGCTGCAAAAAAGCAGTATTTTAATGATAGGTCCGACCGGTTCCGGAAAGACATATCTGGCTCAGACCCTGGCAAAATTACTGAATGTTCCCTTTGCAATAGCAGATGCCACCGCGCTGACCGAAGCAGGTTATGTAGGCGAGGATGTTGAAAATATTCTTCTTAAGCTGATACAGGCGGCTGATTATGATATTGAACGAGCCCAGTATGGAATAATTTATGTTGATGAGATAGATAAGATATCAAGAAAGTCCGAGAATACATCCATTACAAGAGATGTATCAGGTGAAGGTGTACAGCAGGCTCTGCTTAAGATACTTGAGGGCACTGTGGCAAGCGTACCTCCCCAGGGAGGCAGAAAGCACCCTCATCAGGAATTTATTCAGATTGATACAACCAATATACTTTTTATCTGTGGCGGAGCCTTTGACGGCCTTGAGAAGATAATTGAAGCACGAATCGGTCAGAAAGCAATTGGTTTCAAGGCGAAGATTACGGATAAAAGCAAGCTTAATATAGGCGATTTGTTCAGGCAGGTAATGCCACAGGACCTGGTTAAGTTCGGAATGATTCCTGAATTTGTAGGCCGTGTTCCTGTTACAGTAGCCTTTGATATGCTGGATGAAGCTGCCCTTATAAAAATACTCACCGAGCCCAAGAATGCAATCACAAAGCAGTATAAGAAGCTGTTTGAGATGGATGGTGTTGAGCTTGAATTCGAAGAGGCTGCATTGGAGGAGATAGCCCACCAGAGCTTTGAAAGGAAAATCGGAGCACGTGGCCTGAGGGCTATTATGGAAAAGGTTATGATGGATACGATGTATACCATACCATCAGAAACAAGAGCAATTAAGTGCATTATAACCAGGGAATCTGTTCTTGGCAATGAGCAGCCAAAGCTGATATTCTCGGAGGATAATGCTCCAAGAAAGCCTATTGCCAAACGGATTAACAAGAAGAATAAAAATGAAATAGCATAATAGTATGCTAGATAGGCATTAAAGCTCATATTAATTTTATAAATGCAGATAATAAGGCTGTTACAATAGCTTGCGGATTGGATAAAGGTCCCCATCCTGTAACAGCCTTTTATTATCGTATAATAACAGACTAATGAAGCATTGCTGTTGTAAGAAATATTCAAAGGAGAGAATTGCAAGGATGGTCATAAGAAGTGTCCAGTTGGAAACAGTATGTGGTATAGGCAGCAAGCTGCCTGTAAATGATAAACCTGAAATAGCGTTTGCCGGCAAATCCAACGTAGGAAAATCATCTCTAATTAATGCGCTGGTCAACAGAAAATCACTTGCCCGGACATCTTCACAGCCAGGGAAGACCCAGACTATTAATTTCTATAATATCAATGATCAGCTGTATTTTGTGGATCTGCCAGGGTATGGCTATGCAAAGGTTTCCTTTTCCCTGAAGGAAAAATGGGGAGAAATGATTGAAAACTACCTGAAAAAATCCAGGCAGCTGAAGACTGTATTTTTGCTTATTGACATCAGGCATGAGCCCTCGGAAAATGACAGGCTTATGTATGAATGGATACTGTCACAGGGCTATGAACCGGTTATCATAGCTACAAAGCTGGATAAAATAAGCCGTAACCAGAGGAATAAGCAGATCAGGCTTATAAGGGAAAGCCTGAAGGCGGATTCATCCGTAAGGATAATACCCTTTTCAGCTGTCAGCAAAGAGGGCAGGGACGAGATTTGGGAATGCATTGAAGCAGTTTGCCCGGCTCCGCAAACTACATCTGCTGCTAAGGATAAATCAATAGATTCATAAAGCAAATCTAAGTAAGAAGCAAGACGGTTATTACCTGTTTTCCAGCAGAGTGGACATCAAATAGGCATATATATCGGAGCTTTTACTCTTCCAGTTGTTGCACATAATACCCGCCTCCTCTTCACTGGGTACCGTCAGAGACAAATCTATCAGAGTGGATTCCCTTTCAACCGCCTTTAAATGTACCAGGTATTCGCCCTTTTTGACCAAATACATTTCGGCAGTTGTAGAGACCTCCTCCTGAAGGATATGCTTGTTTTTCGCAAGATAATCCTCGATATCATCCTTAATACCCTGTGATATCATATTATCAAAGAAATGCAGGGTTTGCAGTCCGCTTTCCGTAATGCTGAACAAGGAACTGTTACGGATGGTTTCACAGGATATAAAATCATCGTCCAGCAGCTCTGATATGGCCTGCTGGATGTTAAAGTAATTGGTATACTCCTTTTCGAGGATGAAAGCAGTTAATTGGGCATTAGTCAGTGGAAATTTAACGCGACTCAATATATACAATATAATTAATTTATATAGCATGAAAGTATCTGATTGCATTTAATCACCATGCCTTTCTGTAAACCCGCTGCTTAGTCAGTATGTCGGTTATGTCGATGCTAATTAAGGTAAATAGCTAAAAAGCTTGATTTATACAGTCTATATATGACGGCACTTACCCTGATAGCTGTCCTTTTCCTTCATATAGCTGTTAATCCTGTTCAGGACAAGCTTTTTGTTCCTGCTCCATAAGGGGGCCAACAGCTTGTCCTTCGGGCCGTCTCCGGTCAGTCTGTGTATGACTATCTCAGCTGGGAGCAGCTCTAAGCAGGAAACAAGGATGTCAATATATGAGTCAAGATCCAGCGGGCTGACTAAGCCCTTCTCGTACATCAATCCCAGGTCCGTATCCCGCAGTATATGCAGAAGCTGAAGTTTTATTCCCTGTATAGGCAATCTGGACAAATATTCCATGGTCATTAACATATCATGTTTTGTTTCATTTGGCAAGCCAAGGATGGTATGAACAATAACATCTATACCTTTAGTTCGGAGCCTGTACACCTGCTCCTCAAATACCTTAAGAGGATAGCCTCTCCTGATAAACTGAGCGCTTGCCTCATGTATGGTTTGCAGGCCAAGCTCAATCCAGACAGGCTTTATACTGTTTAACTCCACCAGCAGCTTTAGTATTTCATCATCAATGCAGTCAGGCCTGGTTGCGATTGACAGTATCAGGATATCAGGATGTGTGATGGCTTCCATAAAGAGCTTGCGCAGATAGTCAAGCGGAGCATAGGTATTGGTATATGCCTGAAAATATGCGATATATTTCGCTGTGCCGGGATTTTTAATTTTGGCCTGAATCAGACCCTTCGCATATTCTATCTGTTCGTAAACCGACAGATTTGCGGCTGCAGCGAAATCCCCTGATCCACCCTGACTGCAGAATATACAACCGCGGCTCCCCAGAGTCCCGTCCCTGTTGGGACAGGTCATGCCTCCATTTAAGGAGAGCTTATAAACCTTGTGGCCATATTTTTTCTTTAATTCGTAATCCAATGAATGATATCTTTTATTGTCCCACATTCAGCCTCCGCGTCTTGCTAAGCCTGGCTTTTTATATTTTGCTTTACGGCATTGCTTACTGCATCCGCCACCCTTGGATCAAAGGGATGTGGAATGATATAATCCTCATTTAGCTCGTCATCCGATACCAAGCCTGCTATTGCAAGTGCCGCGGCCAGCTTCATTTCATCAGTAATCTGGCTTGCCCTTCCCTCCAATGCTCCACGGAAAATACCCGGAAAGGCTATAACATTGTTAATCTGGTTTGGATAATCCGAACGGCCTGTGGCAACTACACGAGCGCCGGCCTCCTTTGCCAGTTCAGGCATTATTTCAGGTACCGGATTGGCCATGGCAAATATGATGGCACCCTTATTCATCGACTGCACCATTTCCTTTGAGACAATGTCAGGGGCAGATACTCCGATGAACAGATCGGCTCCACACATAGCATCCGCCAGGTTGCCGTTTTTTCCGCTAAGATTAGTGTACTCAAGCATTTTCTTCTGCATCCAGTTCAAATCCTTATAGTCATTGGAAATAATTCCGTTTTTATCACACAGGGTAATGTCTGTAAAGCCGTATTGTAAAAGCAGCTTTGCAATGGCTATACCTGCGGAACCGGCTCCGTTTATAACGGTTTTGCAGCTTTGCTTTGTCCTGCCGGTAAGCTTTAATGCATTTATGACACCTGCCAGTACTACGATTGCGGTTCCATGCTGATCATCATGAAAGACTGGTATATCAAGAAGGGTTTTGAGGCGTTCCTCTATCTCAAAGCACCTTGGCGCAGATATATCCTCCAGGTTGATGCCACCAAAGGCGGGAGCTATGTTGACTATTGTCTTTATAATTTCCTCGGTATCCTGTGTGCCCAGACAAATGGGAACGGCATTTACTCCGCCAAATTCCTTAAAAAGGACCGCCTTGCCCTCCATAACCGGCATTGCAGCATATGGCCCTATATTACCCAGACCAAGTACTGCGCTGCCGTCACTGATTACAGCAATGGTATTGGCCTTTATGGTATATTTATAGGCCGCCTCCCTGTCTCCGGCTATTACCTTGCAGGGCTCCGCCACTCCGGGAGTGTAGGCCAGGGCAAGATCCTCTTTTGAGTTTACCTGGCATTTGGCTTGAATCTCTATTTTTCCGTTCCATTTTTGATGTAACTCCAATGCTTTTTCACTGATGTTCATACACGTTTCTTCCTTTATATTAAATTAATAGTATGCTTCGGAACCAATTCAAAGCTATAATATCACTACGGATTAATTAAATCAAGCATGCTTTGAGGGCGGCCGAAGGGGATATACTTAATTTTTTTAAATTTTTTTGGGAAATTTAGGGGAGAAATAAAGAAAACACTTTTCATTCTTTAAAATCTGTTGTATAATTGTCATCGTAAATAGTAATTTGCGCCAGGCATTCACTATTATCGGGGATAATCTTTGGGAAATTCTCAAGCAGCATATATAATCTATACCAATTCTGTAACCATTCCGTAAGAGAATCCAACTAAACCAAAGGAGCGAATAAAGGAGCGAATATATGGAAAACCAATATGATTCAATGACCCTTGCCAATTTAAGAGCATTAGCAAAAGAATTAGGACTGAAAAATATTACCTCTTATAAGAAAAGTGAATTAATAGAGGCTATTAAAAGGATTAGCCCGGAGGTAAAGATGGATGCAGTTAATGAGGTGGAGCAGACCGGTCAAGTATCAAAAGCAGATACGGATTTGTCTATGGAGAGCATGGGCCGGTATGAACAGGCGCAAAAGAGCGGAAGAGCAAAGCAGACAGGCAAGCCTGTGTATGAGGCTGTCCAGGATATGAAGGAGCAGCAGGAGGCCACACAGGAGCCGCAAAAAGCTGCCCGGACAGAGGCGCATACAGCTGCGCTGGAAAATACTTCCCGGACAGCGGGGACACAGAAGTCTGTGAGAGCAAGAAAGACTCAGGATGGAGCGGCTGCGGCCAGACAGGACAAGAGTGCCGCAGAGGAGGTGCAGGAAGCGCAACAAGATAAAAAGAGCAGGACTGATACTACTTTAGCTGCTGAGGAGAAGAAGGCACAGAAGAGCGTTCAGGACGTTGCCGGAGAGAAGAGACTGCAAAGGACAGGGCAGGAGGCAGCCCATGATAATAAGAATCAGACCGATGCAGGCCAGAAGGGCGTATCGGAAAAGAAGGCCCAGTCTGAAGCAGGTCAGGAGGCTGCAGGAGAAAAGCAGCAGGCGGAGTCATCACAGCCGGTAAAGGAAGAAAGGGTTCAGCAAGAAGTAACAGTCAGAGAAGAAAAAAGGGTCGGATTATTAAGCAGCAGTGAGCTTGAGCAGCTGGATTCAGGTGAAACAAAGGAGGGTATTTTGGAGGTATTACCGGATGGGTATGGCTTTATCCGCTGCGACAATTACCTTCCCGGTGAGAATGATGTTTATGTTTCGCCTGCGCAGATTCGCCGTTTTAACCTTAAAACCGGCGATATAGTAACAGGAAATACAAAAATCCGCAGTCAGAATGAAAAGTTCAGCGCATTGCTGTATATTAAGGCGGTTAACGGCTTCCCGCCATCCGAGGCATTGAAAAGAAAGCGTTTTGAGGATTTGACGCCTATATTCCCAAATCAGAGAATTCATCTGGAGACCCCCGGGGCAGGCGTGTCTATGAGAATGGTGGATTTAATCTCTCCTATAGGCAAGGGACAGAGAGGCATGATTGTATCTCAGCCAAAGACAGGAAAGACAACCCTCTTAAAACAGATTGCCAAGGCTATTTTGCAGAATCATCCTGAAATGTGGATGATAATACTGCTTATTGATGAACGTCCTGAAGAGGTTACGGATATTAAGGAATCAATCGAAGGGAAGAATGTAGAGGTTATATATTCCACCTTTGACGAACAGCCTGAAAACCACAAGAGGGTATCTGAAATGGTTATAGAAAGAGCAAAGCGCCTGGTTGAGCATAAGCAGGATGTTATAATACTGCTTGACAGCATAACCAGACTTGCAAGAGCTTATAATCTTACGGTACAGCCCAGCGGAAGAACCTTATCAGGCGGTCTTGATCCCGCAGCCCTGCATATGCCCAAGAAATTCTTTGGCGCTGCCCGTAACATGAGGGAGGGCGGCAGCCTGACTATTCTTGCCACAGCCCTGGTTGATACAGGAAGCAGGATGGATGATGTGGTCTTTGAGGAATTTAAGGGTACCGGCAATATGGAGCTGGTGCTGGACAGAAGTTTGTCTGAAAAGCGTATTTTCCCTGCCATAGATCTGCCGAGATCCAGTACAAGAAGAGAGGATTTACTTTTGACTCAGGCCGAGCTTGAGGCTACCTATTTAATGAGGAAGGCGCTTGGAGGACTTAAGTCGGAAGAAGCCCTTGAGAGAATTATAGAATTGTTTTTGAGGACAAAAAGCAATGCGGAATTTATAGAAATAATTAAAAAGACCAAAATTGTTTTTTAGGTCTTGCATAAGTGTAACTACTGTGCTATAATGACTAAGCTGTTTATTAAATTGGAATAATTATAAACAATAGATAAGAGGAACTGATTATAAAGAGGTGAAAACATGAAAGAAGCAATCCATCCTAAGTATTATCAGACTAAGGTTGTTTGCAACTGTGGAAACGAATTTATGACAGGATCAACAAAGCCGGAGATTCGTGTTGAAGTTTGCTCCAAATGTCATTCGTTCTATACCGGACAGGTAAAAGCAGCTGCAGCCCGTGGTGCTATAGAGAAGTTCAACCGCAAGTATGGCTTGAATGGCAGCAAGTAAACCGGATTTGCAGATTAAACCGACATAACTGATATTAAAAATTGGGTTGAGGTCTTCCTCAGCCTATTTTTAAATAGTATAATATAATATAGATAAGTGCGGCCGGATTTGAGTTTGTGGTTTAATCATGCCAGTATAAGTATACAGGAGAAGAACTATATAATGAAAGAAAGGTTTGGGTGAAGTGATGAAACCATCAGGTATTGGCGGCATGGCTGTCATGGAAGGCGTAATGATGAAGAATAAGGAAGAGTACGCCATCGCAGTTAGAAAACCGGATAATGAAATTGTGGTTCAGAAAAGTATTCACAAGGATTTTTCCGACAGGGTTAAATTGTTCAAATTGCCGATCTTCCGTGGGATGCTCGCCTTTGTTGATTCAATGGTTATAGGTGTAAAGGCGCTGAATTTTTCTGCCA
>JAAZDK010000146.1 GCA_012512855.1 Clostridiales bacterium | reverse complement strand
GTTCATTACAGCGGACTTAAAATGGATGGCTTCAAGTCACTTGAAGAAGGCCAGGAAGTAGAGTTCGAGATAGTTCAGGGAGCAAAAGGACCTCAGGCGACTAACGTAACTTTAATATAATCATTGTTGAATTGCAGTGTACCTTTTCCTATAAATTTAGTTTTTAAGTAAGTTAGAAATAAGTTTATAAAGAAATAGTTATATTGTTAGGAGACAATTGATTATATTAACAGGCTTTGCAGAATAGTCCAGTGACTATACTGCAAAGCCTTTGTTATTATAAGGCTATGGAAGCAGCTTTCGTTCATTGCTGTAAAATTGCCTGTATATTTTATTCATGACAAAATATAAGGGATAATACAGCATCAGGACCAGAAAAAGATTGCTGATTCCATGGACAAGATCAAAGGGAATACCCTGTATCCAATAGGCTATGGCTGCTTTAAGGCCGCTGATGGCCAGTAACGGAAATGCGGTTAGAGCGCCAAAGGCCAGACCGAATACACAGGAAGCTATCGCCCAGAAAAAAATGGAGCGAATTTTTCTAAACAGCATGGTAAAGACACACAATAAAGGCCAGATGTAAATCCATGAAAACCACCAGAGCCCAAAGCCGTATATTATACCTTCCACGAGTATAAAGGCAAACACTACAAATAGTGCCTTCCATCTGAAAACCAGGGTGAAAACTATTAAAAGCAGGGTAATAAGCTCAATATTGGGTAGAAAGCTTATTGCTACCTGTACGGTAACCAGGATGGCGGTCATCATGCCAATTATAGCTATGTCCTTTACCGACAGGGGGCTTGTATGATTGACACTTTGCTTTTGAGCGCCGGCTGCCTTTTGCATACCGGCTTCCTTAGTATGTTGCAAGCGTAAATTCAAATTCATCACCATCATATACAGGGGTTTGATCTACACCTGTGTTTACATACTCACCCTTTTTTGTCAGCATCCAATACTGATTCTTCGAGCTGTCGGCAGCTATTCCCTTGACTTCTGTTACAAAAAAGCCATACTGGCTATTTTCGCCCTTGATAAAATTGGTTTCCCTGAGAGCATCACCAAGATACTCCGCATCTGTATAAACCTCATATTCAAATTTTTTATCCTCGTCAGGAACAATAACTCTTATTATTACATTTTTTGAGCCCTTTATGGAAGGCTGCTTATGCATTGTGTAGGTAATCATCATAACCGCCATAATGAGGGCTACTACAAAGGTGGCAATAATAGCTCCTTTCATATCATTCTTATTTTTCATTCTTCATCCTCCTAAGTTAATATAATGTTTGCCTGATGGAAATTTCCTGCTTTTTCCATCATAATTCGATTGTATTTTTTATACCAGGTAAATCTCTGAGGAGTTTTCCATAGTATAAAAAAGCCCCTTTTCCAACAAAAGCCGAAAAAAGGGACAACAAAATCAAACTGTACTGAAACAGCCTCATTGTATGTACCCTTCTCCAAGTCCTCGTGGAAGTTTGGTACACGTTATAAGCAGGTCTTCTGACTTATGGATCATCATTTGCTTCAGCCTTCCCGGATGTCTCCAGTGACTTAAACAAGTATTCAACCCGTTGAAGCAAACTCCCCAATTACAGCGGCGAGACCGTACAGGACTTACACCTGTTTCCCTATTATGCATTGCAATCCTGCCATGTCCGGGCTGCTTGCTGTCTTAATATGCTGCAGCTTAAGAAGCTTTGGAAGAATTAACAGAACCGGATATAGACTGGATGCTCCGCCACTTATAACGCCGATATTAAGTTGCATAAAAAGAATATCATTATGCATAGGCATATGTCAACCTGCCTTTTGCATAAAACAATTGCTATTTTATACTAATGTGCTATAATAATTTAGAAAAGATGGACTTTACATTTATATTTAAGTAAGGAGCATAGGAATATGGAAATAGCAAAAAAACCATTTGGTATAACATCTAAAGGGGAAGAAGCCACATTATATACCATTACAAATGATAACGGCATGACCGTTTCCTTTACCGATTACGGCGCCAATATCGTAAGCATATTGGTTCCGGATGCAAGCGGAAAGGTGGTTGATGTATGCTTAGGATATGACGACATAGCCGGATATGAGAAGAATGGCCCGGGCTTTGGCTCATTTATCGGAAGGCATGCCAACCGTATTGGTGGTGCAAGATTCGAGCTGAACGGCAAGGTATATGAATTGGACAAGAACGACGGTGAAAATAATCTGCATGGAGGCTTTACAGGCTATAACAAATTCATGTACACAGCCGAGATTTATGAAGCAGATGATACTATCAGTATCGAATTTTCAAGGCTTAGCCCCCATATGGAGCAGGGCTTCCCTGGCAATCTGGATGTATCTGTTACCTACAGCGTAACCCAGGCCAACGAGCTGGTTATAGAATACTCGGCAGTATCGGATCGCGATACAATAGTTAATCTTACAAACCATTGCTATTTTAATCTTGCAGGTCATAATGCAGGTTCAATACTTGATCATAAGGTATGGATTAAGGCAAACCAGTTTACACCCACAACAGCTGATTTGATTCCTACAGGCGAGCTGAGGGATGTAAGCGGCACACCTATGGACTTCAGAGTGGCTAAAAAGGTCGGACAGGATATAGATGCAAATTATGAGCCATTGATTATAGGAAAAGGCTATGACCATAATTATGTACTTGATATAAAGGGCACCGAAGTGGAGAAGGTTGGCGAGCTGATTGAAGAAAAGAGCGGCAGAAGGATGGAGATCTTCACCGACCTTCCGGGAATGCAGCTTTATACCGGCAATTTCCTTAACGGTGAAAAGGGCAAGGATGGTGCGGTTTACAATAAGAGAGCGGGTATCTGCTTTGAAACCCAGTTCTTCCCCAACTCCTGCAATATAAAGAGCTTTCCTTCCTGTGTGTTAAAGGCAGGCAAGCAGTTTGAGTCCGTGACTATCTATAAGTTTTCAACGATATAGTGATATTGTGACTGTAGGCATGTTGTGACAGATGGGACGCTACTGGCCCACTGTTGAATGTGATGGTAAAAGGGACGGAGGTATTGACACTCTTGTGTGTCAGCACCCCCGTCCCTTTGTCACAGTCGTCCGGTTTCTTACATGTCCCTATTTCATTTTGTTCCGTATATTCTGTCACCTGCGTCACCAAGACCGGGCAGGATATATCCGTTCTCATTCAATCTTTCGTCCAGATTGCCTATATAAACATCCACATCCGGATGCTCGCTTGTCAGACGGGCTACACCCTCAGGTGCAGCAATGAGACAAAGAAAAGTTATCTTTTTGATTCCTCTTTTTTTCAGGAGGTTTATTGCTGCCACAGCTGAGCCTCCGGTAGCCAGCATCGGGTCAACGACATACATTTCACGCTCCGCAGCATCGGAAGGAAGCTTGCAGAAGTATTCTACCGGTTCCAATGTTTCCTCATTTCTATATAATCCTATATGTCCTACCTTAGCATTGGGGATAAGGGTCAGAATACCGTCAGCCATATGAAGACCTGCTCTGAGAATAGGAACTATGCATAGCTTCTTGCCTTCAATCTCTTTTGCCACGGTACGCATTAGAGGTGTTTCAATTTCTATTTCTGTAAGAGGAAGTTTTCTGGTTGCCTCATAGCAAATCAACATGGCTACCTCGGATACAAGATCACGAAATTCCTTTGTTGATGTTGTTTTGCGCCGCATAATACCTATTTTGTGCTGAATTAACGGATGATCCATTATATAAACATTTGACATTTTTCTACCTCCTGAAATTTATAACATATATCAGCGAATATTATAACAAATCTTTATATCATATAAAAGAAAAAATTATAATTTTTTAGAATTAAATATTGGATTTTCGCTATTTAGAACAGCATCCACTAACTCACCTTAAAAGTAAAAAAATGGGTAGAGCAATGTAAATATTTACTGCTGCCTCTATGAATTAATTATCCGAATATTTGATACAATTGATAATATAATATGTCCCAAAAGAGGAATGAACATCATCGGATGAACACCATATATTATAGTAAGAATATTATTACTCCCGATTAGCTGTTTTATTTTCAAAACAAAAGACAGGCGATAACACCTGTCTTTTGCAGAAATCATTGCAGCCAATGATTCCTATATAAAATTAAAGAGGAGAAGCCCGGTAGAGGGGGGAGGGTAGCTGCCGGGCTCATTTTATGAAAAAATTACTTGCAAGCTAAAGGAAAGTTATTCAAATTGTAAATCCAAGGTGATTTTAGTATCATTAACCACCTTATGTAATGGATTATAGAAGTAATTTGTGTTTATTATATGGATATATTGTGAACATTTTGTTAATTTTGAGTTATTAAATAAATGTTAGTACAATTTCCTTAATTAGACAGGAGTTTTTGTAATTTTATCCAGTATAGCTTAATAAGCCAGCTGTAACATCAATTGCAGAGTTTTATTTTATGTCCTTTGCGAATAATAGTAATATGAAAGTCGTTAATATTAATATAAATATTCTGGACAAAAAAATCGAATTATGTTATAAAAATCAAAAAGATATATTCGACACCGTGATTGCGAGGTGAAATTATGTCGAATGTCTTCAAAAAGCTTATCAGCAAGGAGCTCGGTGAAGTAAATTATCGCCGATATTTTGCTTTCGTTAAAAGGAGTATAGAAACAAGAAACGGTGATAGTCAGATAATATTTAATGACATGTATGAAAAGCTTAAGTACAGGGATTATAAATCCGTTAAAAAAATGCATAACCGGCTAAATGATACAATGCTGCTGGCCTTTCGTATAAACAGAAATTTTTTTCTGTCATTTCTGGTATATCTGGCCGCATCAATATTTTTAATTGTAAAGGATTTGAGGCCTGATCTGACGGTCATTGCCCTGATCCTGATAAATATTTGCTTTATCTATAAGACATATGAGTTTATATCCAACAAATTCTGCTATATTGATGCCCAGATTGTTCTGGTATATAAGGCTGTACTGGACAGAATTATTCGAAATGAGCATAGTGGTATCCAGTCAGGCTCCAAATAGGCATGAATACTTAAAAAACTTGAAAACCGGCAATTAAGATAAAATGAAGCCCTGGCTAAGCCGAAGGCTTCATTTTTTGCACAGTATACAGGCAGAGCCTTTTCTTGATAACAAATCTGCCAATTGATGTCTTGCCTAGCATTTTAATTATCCGGCAATTGTAGACTTTTTTCTGCCTGCCAAATATACCGTTTTTTTCTGTCCTGAAATTCATTATGATAATGCTTTGATAAATTTGTATTGAAGATGAAGCTTTATTTTTGCTATTCTTTGCAGGATTTAATTCCTGATTTTTAGCAAATTTAATACAAGACTTTTATAGGAAAACTAATGTACTTAATCTGATATAAATAGTATAATATAGAAAGCTATGGGGTTACAGGATTAACCTTGGCGCATATACATAAATTTCATACCGGAGATTACATTGTAAATTTATATTGCTATTATTATAAAAATATGGAGGGTATTATGCTAAACATAACAAAGTACTGGGAGGATCCGGCCAAGCTGCATGTGAATTGCGAAAAGCCGCATGCATATTTTATACCATATGATACATTTGAGAAGGCAGACAAGGGCATCAGGGGCACAAGCAGCTTTTATACCAGTCTGTGCGGTGTCTGGAGCTTTAAATATTATGCTTCCGTAAATGATGTAAATGAGGAATTTTACAGGGCAGATTATGATACCTCAGATTGGGACAGGCTTGTTGTTCCGTCCAACTGGCAGATGCAGGGCTATGATAAGCCTAACTATACGAATCTGGCATATCCATTCACCTTTGATCCGCCCTTTGTTCCAAATGATAATCCGGCAGGCCTTTATATAAGGGATTTCTATTGTGAGAAGAAGCCGGGCAAGAGCTTAAGGCTGTTTTTTGAGGGTGTGGACTCCTGCTTTTATGTATGGATTAACGGCAAAGAGGTGGGTTACAGCCAGGTCAGCCATATGACCTCGGAATTTGATATCACCCCCTATGTGGTTGATGGTACAAACAGAATAGCCGTAATGGTGCTTAAATGGTGTGACGGCAGCTATCTGGAGGATCAGGATAAATGGAGGCTGTCCGGAATATTCCGTGAGGTTTACATATTGGAAAGAAACGAAAATGGAATACAGGACATTTTCGTAAAGACCCAGTTAAATGATGCCCTGGATGAGGCTGTATTGAGCTGTGAGATGGAGCTTATGCAGCCGGCTGATGAGCTGATAAGGGCTGAGCTCAGGGATGCCTGTGGCAGGGTATTGCAGGAGCAGACAGTTGCAGCCGGGACAGGCGCAGCTATCTGCTTCAAGGTCAGCAAGCCTGAGCTTTGGTCCGCTGAAATACCGGCCTTGTATAAATTACTCATTTATCATGATGAGGAGATAATCCCGATCAGGGTGGGCTTCAGAAGGATTGAAATAAAGAATTCGGTTATTTTGATTAATGGCAAGGCTGTAAAATTTAAGGGTGTTAACAGGCATGATTCCCACCCTGAGCTGGGCCAGGCGATTCCTCTTGAGCATATGAAGCAGGATCTGATGCTGATGAAGCGTCATAATATCAATGCTATCAGGACATCGCATTATCCCAATGATCCCAGATTTTTGGAGCTTTGCGATGAATACGGCTTTTATGTGATAGATGAAGCGGATCTGGAGGCCCATGGCTGCTATTTTATCGGAAATATCAATTATATAGCTGAAAGCCCGATGTTCGAGGCAGCCTTTGTGGACAGGATGCAGCGAATGGTGGAACGGGACAAGAATTCGCCCAGTGTCATTATCTGGTCTCTGGGAAATGAAGCCGGCAGAGGCATTAACCATGTTAAAATGGCAGAGTGGGCAAAAAGCAGGGACAGCAGCAGACTCCTCCATTATGAAGGAGCCACCAACTGGGGTGTGGATCCCCGTGAATCCATGTATCTGGATATAAGCAGCAAGATGTATGCATCGGTTGACTACTTTGAAAAGGGACTTTTGAAGGATAAGTATGACAAGAGGCCCTTTATCCTCTGCGAGTACTCTCATGCCATGGGCAACGGCCCCGGAGATCTAAAGGATTACTGGGATGTGATTTATAAATATCCCAGATTTGCGGGAGCCTTTGTATGGGAGTGGACCGATCACAGTGTGCTGACCAAAACAGAAGACGGAACAGAATACTATGCCTATGGCGGTGATTTTGGCGATCAGCCAAATGACGGCAACTTCTGTGTTGACGGTCTGGTATATCCGGATCGTAGGCCCCATACCGGCCTGCTGGAGCTTAAAAATGTAATCAAGCCCTTCAAAACAGAGGCTATTGATTTGATTGAGGGTAAAATAAAGGTCACAAACCTATATTATTTCAAGGACAGCTCGGACACCTGTCTTTACTGGACGCTTGAAAGGGATGGAGCAGTTGTGGACTGTGGTGAGATCTATGAGCTAAAGCTGCAGCCGCAGAAGTCAAGAACCTATAAGCTGGATTACCGTCTGCCGGAATATGCTGACGGCAAGTATTATTTAACCGTTATGTATAAGCAAAAGACTGATACACCATGGGCAGAGAGAGGCTATGAGATAGGCTTTGACCAGTTTATTTTGCCTGTAATTCCTCCTTTATATTCGATTGCGGTAAGCCAGCTTCCCAAAATTAAGCTTGTGGAGAGCAATTCCGAATACATAATCAAAGGAAAGGATTTCGAATATGCCTTTAATAAAACAACAGGCGCCTTGACAAAGCTGGAATACAGAGGCATGCAGATGCTGGCTGCTGCACCGGTAATAAACACCTGGAGAGCACCGACAGATAATGACGGCGGCATCAAATTCAAATGGATGGATGCAGGCTATCATATGTTTATAAGTCATGTTTACTCAGTAAAGATTATAAAGGAAACTGATACCGAAATAGTGCTGCAAACAGAAGGATCTCTCGGCAAATTTTCCACCTGGCCTGCTATTAGGCTGCTAAATAACTGGACTGTATACGGAAACGGTGAGATTAAGGTGGAGGTAAATGTACAGTTAAGACAGGATGAAAAGAAGGAGCTGCCGTTTTTGCCCAGGTTTGGTATGCAATTTACCATGCCAAAGGGCAATGAGATCGTAGAATACTTCGGTTATGGACCCCATGAAAGCTATATTGACAAGCATCGCAGTACCAGAAAGAGCAGGTATTTGACAACTGTGGATGCAATGTTTGAGAATTACCTTATGCCGCAGGAAAACGGCAGCCACTATAATACAGACTGGGCGGTTATATCCAACAAACAGGGTATGGGGCTGTTATTTGCAGGCTGTGAAAGCTTTTCCTTTAATGCAGCCCATTACACTCCTATGGATTTGACAAAGGCCAGACATCCCCATGAGCTTAAGAAGAGGGAGGAGACCATTGTTAATATTGATTATGGCATGAGCGGTGTCGGATCCAACAGCTGCGGACCCGAGCTGCTGGAGAAGTACCGCCTGTCCGAGAAAAGCTTTACCTTCCGCTTCAGAATGAAGCCTGTATTCAAGGAGGAGCTGGATATATTCGAATACTGCAGGACGATTGTGAATTAGGGAGAAAAGCTGAATAATAGCCGAGCTGTGACTATATATTATATAAAGACAACGTATTGTCATGGTGAAGCTATGGAGCCTGAAAGGAATAATTATGACACCGACAGCCTTGCAGCCTTTATGAAGCTGGGGATTGTAATATTAAGTATAATTGCCATTGTCGGATATGGTATAAGAATAATTCCTAAAGCAGTTACTGTATCTAATTATGGAGCCAGAAAAGAACGGCCTATATACAGCGTTGATACCCAGGAGAAAAAGGTCGCTCTCAGCTTTGAATGCGCATGGGGGAATGATTATACCAAAAAGCTGCTGAAGCTGCTGGATATACATAATGTAAAGGCGACCTTTTTCATGACCGGCGATTGGGTGGATGAATTCCCTGAATATGTGAAGGAAATTGCTGAGGCAGGCCATGATATCGGCAACCACAGTGAGAATCACATGTATATGACCCAGCTGAGTCCGGAGGAATGTGCGGATGAGATTGTGAAGGTGCATGAAAAGGTAAAAAAATTAACCGGCATCGAGATGAATCTTTTTCGTCCGCCATATGGGGATTATGACAACATGCTAATCAGGACGGCAAAGGATCATGGTTATTATTCAATCCAGTGGAATATTGACAGCCTGGACTGGAAGGACTATAGTGCCGAGAGAATTGTAAAACAGGTTGTTAATAATAAAAACCTTGATAACGGCTCTATTATCCGAATGCACAACGGAGCAAGGTATACACTGGACGCTCTTAGCCTGATTATCGAAGAGCTGCGGGATATGGGCTATGAGCTTGTGCCTGTATCAGAGCTGATCCATACCGGAAATTATTATGTTGACCAGAGCGGAAGGCAGTATGCAAAATAGAGGAAATATAAAATAGTATATGAAAAATATATGAATAACAAAGGAACGGGGGTGCCAGCACAGATCAGTGTGAAACACTCCCGTCCTCTTTTCACAATACAGTAGTATCCTTATTTTATATATTGTATAATAAGAATAATCATAAATTAATTGGAGGATAGGCTTATGGTTAAGATTACTTTTATGGGGGCAGGCAGTACGGTATTTGCTAAAAATGTTATTGGTGACTGCATGTGCACTCCCTGCTTAAGGGATGCCGAGATAGCATTATATGACATCGATCCTGTCAGGCTTTCCGAATCAGAAACGATACTTAAAGCATTAAATAACAATATCAATTCCAACAGGGCGGTTATTAAGACATATCTTGGAGTTGAAAACAGAAAGGAAGCACTCAGAGGAGCGAATTTTGTAATTAATGCCATACAGGTAGGCTTTTATGACCCATGTACGATTATAGATTTTGAGGTGCCGAAAAAGTATGGGCTCAGGCAAACCATAGGTGATACCCTTGGTATTGGCGGAATAATGAGAGGACTCAGGACAATTCCGGTATTAAGGGATTTTGCCCGTGATATGGAGGAAGTATGTCCTGATGCCTTATTTTTAAATTATACAAATCCCATGTCCATACTTACCGGTTATATGCAGCGCTATACAAATATTAAAACTGTCGGTCTGTGTCATAGCGTACAGGTCTGTTCGGAGCATTTGCTAAAAAGCCTGGGAATGGAGGACAAGCTTGAGGGCAGAAGTGATCTGATAGCAGGGATCAATCATATGGCGTGGCTGCTGAAGATAAATGATAAGGACGGAAATGATCTATACCCTGAGATAAGAATCCGTGCAGAAAAAAAGAATAATACAGAAAGGCATTATGACATGGTCAGATTTGAATACATAAAACGCCTTGGCTATTACTGTACCGAATCAAGTGAGCATAATGCTGAATATAATCCCTTCTTCATCAAGTCAAAATATCCTGAACT
>JAAZDK010000145.1 GCA_012512855.1 Clostridiales bacterium | reverse complement strand
CTATCTGCCTCAATACTAAATAAGGTGCCGACATGCTTTGTATTTACACAGACTTTAGCAAGGCTGTCCATGTTATAACAGGCCATCTGCCGGAAGGAAGCAAAGAAAGGAGGGAATACAGGCAATCCTGCGACACCTGAAGCCGACATGATGCTTGTTATGGCAGGCTGCTTTTGTTAAAGATATATCAAATTGGAGGTGTAATGTTATGAAAAAATTTATGAAAAAGAGATGCAGGCATTTGTTGGCATTCTTGTTTACTATACTTATGCTCATATCATCGGCAAGTGTAGGAAAGGCAGCATCACCAGACCAGACATTATTAAACACCTATGCTACTAAATATGGACGAGTTGGTGCCGCAGTTTCATTATCCCAGCTGCAGAATTCTTCTACCCTGAATATAATCAAGCAAAGATACAACAGCATCACTCTTGAAAATGAAATGAAGCCGGATGCTTTGCTGGGCTACTCACCCAATTTAATAAGCGTTTCTACCGCACAATCTTTGGGCTATTATATTCCCAGCAATTATACGGAAGCCTATGTACCCAGAATAAATTTCTCAACACTGGATCAGGTATTGCAAATCTGTTACAACAACGGCCTCGGTATGCGCGCCCATACATTGGTATGGCATGCGCAGACTCCCTCCTGGTTCTTCAGGACAAATTACAGCTCAAGTGGTGGATTTGTAAGCCCGCAGGTTATGACCGCCCGTATGGAATTTTACATAAAGACTGTTATGAATCACGTTTACTTAAGTCCTTACGGCAGTGTTGTATATGCCTGGGACGTTGTAAATGAATATTTGCACTCACCCTCAGATTCAGGCTGGGTCCGCATTTTTGGCAATGTTTCCACCAACGCGCAATTTGTCAAAGATGCATACCGTTTCGCCCATGAAACCCTCAGCTACTTCGGCTTAAGAAATACAGTCAAGCTTTTCTATAATGACTACAATGAATACATGATACCCAATGATATCATTGCCCTGATTAATTTCATAAATTCAGGAACAAAATATTGCGATGGTGTCGGCGGCCAGTCGCACATTTCAACCTCTTTCCCGAGTGCCTCCTATTATAAGTCTGCATACCAGGCATTTATGAATGCAGGACTGGAGATTCAAATCACCGAGCTTGATGCAGGAGCTCCTTCAGAGTCTGCTCAGGCCTCATATGTATATGATATTATGAAGGCAGTCAATGAGCTTAAAAAGGCAGGTGCAAATATAACAAGTATTACCTGGTGGGGTCTTTCGGATGATGTTTCCTGGAGAAATGACAATCCGTTGCTTTTCTCCAATCTTTACACACCAAAGGCCTCATATTATAGAACCATTGATGCCTATAACGATGTATTCGGAGCAGGAGGCCCAACTACTACTCTTTCAGACGGCTGGTACTATATCAGAAGCGTTCACTCCGGCAAATATCTGACAGTTGCCAACAATACCGGAGCCAATGCCCAAAATGTTGAAATCAGGTCCATGAACGGTACCGACGGACAAAAATGGTACCTGACCAATCTGGGCAACGGCTATTTCACCTTACGAAGCAGGCTGGGCAATTATGCCCTTGATGTGGTATATGGTGAAAATACGGACGGAGCCAATATCCAAATCTATTCCTATTATGGTGGTACCGCTCAGCAGTTTAAGGCGGTTCCTGGCAATACAAGCGGCCAGTTCGGTATAGTTACCGCCTGCAGCAACGGTACTAAGGGACTGGACTGCTACAATTGGACAACCTATGACGGTACCAATGTATGCCAGTGGACCTATTATGCTCAAGCCAACCAGCTGTGGATATTTGAGCCCACAAACTGATCAGCTGGGAATCCGGCATAAATATACTTCCCTGTGTAAGCAAAGATACCCTATAAAAAAGCTAAATATTATTTCGGCAGCCTCACCGGATTAGTCTGGTGAGGCTGCCCTTAGTTTTAATTATATATTTATTTTAGTTTACTCTAAGGCTCTGTAGTAATACGCAGTAAATTTTTATGATTTACCATTGACATTTTTAAAGATTCTGGTATACTCTTCATATGTGAGCACTCGAAAGAGGCTGCTGGACAAAGCAAAATAATTTAAATGGGGGCTTAGCTCAGTTGGGAGAGCGCTTGAATGGCATTCAAGAGGTCGTCGGTGCGAACCCGATAGGCTCCACTAAAAAAACCCGTCGTTTATAATAAGCGACGGGTTTTTCATTTACAAATCTCATATGCAAAATCTGATTGCTTTATCGAAGCATTAGTCTAATCCATAAAATATTTTTATCGCCTGCTCGCTATCCTCCTGCATGGCCTTTACCGCTATAGCTGCAATATCATGATAATACTGTATGGAAGGGTCGGCAATCTGCTTTCTTACCTCCATAGCAGCCGCTCTGGACATATAGGAATAATAATTTATCTTCCTGACTCCTCTGGCAATTGCTTCTTTATAATCATCTTTAGTTAAGCCTGATCCGCCGTGCATAACAACAGGAACACCGGTCAGCCTTTTTATTTGCTCAATTCTGTCAAAATCCAGCTTTGGCTTGGCGCTGTAAAAGCCATGGACCGTGCCGAAGGAGGCTGCCAAGGCATCTATTCCTGTGGCCTTTACAAAGCTCTCCGCCAAGGTAGGATCGGTATACATGTCCTCCCTGTCAGCCTGAGTTTTTGCCTGTCCTGCTCCTTCCGCGCCTGACATAACCCCCAGCTCTGCTTCAATTCCTGCATTAAAGCTCCGTACCATTTCTACAGCCTTAAGTGTATTCTCTATATTTTCCTCAAAGGGCAGCTTTGAGCCGTCATACATTGCAGAACTAAATCCCAGCTCCAAAGCCTTCCTTATATAATCAAGACTCTCTCCATGATCCAGATGAACACATACAGGCACGCTGGCCTTGCTGGCAAAATACACCATGGCCGG
>JAAZDK010000144.1 GCA_012512855.1 Clostridiales bacterium | reverse complement strand
ATATGTAGAATGCGGAGGAAGTGTTTCCTGTGGCGCAGTAGGCGAATATGTAGAATGCGGAGGAAGTGTTTCCTGCGGCTCAGTAGGCGAATATGTAGAATGTGGCGGAGGAGTCAGCTGCGGAGACATTAGTCAATATGTAGAATGCGGCGGAAATGTCAGCTGTGGTGATATAAGTGGTAATGTGGAATGTCAGACACTCAATTGCGGAGATATTGAAGGAGATGTTGAATGCGGTGGTGATATCCGCTGCAAGAGCATCAAGGGCAATGTAGAGTGTGAGGGAAACATTATATATAAGAATTCTTAGCTTAGATGTTAAGCAGATAAAGCTGAATAAATCAAGAACTAGGGGGGTAGGCTATCTGCCCCTTATTTTATTGCAATAAATATTTATATAACAGTCCGAGAACGAAGTTTCTAGCTATTGTGATTATGAGCAGAGATACAGGGCTTCAATTGGTATTGTGGGCTACTGCAATTATAATAGTACTTTATGAACTTTGCAGAGGAAATTATATAAAATTGAGCAAGCCTGATAAGTCGATTTAACGTATTATTTGATAACATCTACTTGACAGATTTAAAATCTTTGCATACTATAGAACTAATATTTGTATTATTTCATTTGATTTTACACAGCTTATATAATAAGAATTCTGCGTATATCGTAAAATGTGGTGATGGAGAGGATTAGATAGGATATGCTTAGCAGAGAGGATCACTCACCGGCTGAAAGGTGGTCTTAAGCGGACTTATCGAAGGTAGCTCCTGAACAGTATTTCTGAAGCCATGACTGTATGGTGTGTAGGAAGTACCGGCATGTCCCGTTACAGACAAAAGAGGTGGCAGTTTTATTATGCTGTCATAAATAAAGGTGGTACCACGGTTCTTCGTCCTTTGAGCGAAGAACCTTTTTTGATCTGTAAAAATGAATATAAAAGCTGATTTACATTAAGCCCGGGCTTTAGATTACAGGCCGGCAGCACGTGTTATATTGCGAAAGCATTGTGCTTAATTATTTTAAAGTTAGCGAAAGACTATAAATTGAAAGGATGATGACAATGTATAAGGAACTGGCTAAAACCTATGATCCGAAACAGATTGAAGAAAAGCAGTATAAAAAATGGGAAGAGAAGAAATATTTCCATGCTGAAGTTGATAGAAGCAAGAAGCCCTTTACCATCGTGATTCCGCCGCCAAACATCACAGGGCAGCTTCATATGGGACATGCACTGGATAATACCCTGCAGGATATCCTGATTCGTTTTAAGAGGATGCAGGGATATAATGCGCTGTGGCAGCCCGGCACCGATCATGCCAGCATAGCCACAGAGGTTAAAATTATCGAGCAGATGCGCAAGGAAGGTATAGAGAGAAAGGAAGACATCGGAAGAGAAGCCTTTCTGGTACGTGCCTGGAAGTGGAAGGAGGAATATGGCGGAAGGATTATATCCCAGCTGAAGAAGCTTGGTTCCTCCTGTGACTGGGACAGGGAACGCTTTACCATGGATGAGGGCTGTTCCGAGGCGGTTAATGAGGTATTTGTAAGATTATATGAAAAAGGCTATATCTACAAGGGTTCAAAGATAATTAACTGGTGTCCTGTTTGTAAGACATCCATCTCTGACGCTGAGGTTGAATATGAGGAGAAGGCAGGACATTTCTGGCATATCAAGTATCCGATAGTAGGCGAGGACGGCTTTGTTGAGATAGCCACAACAAGACCGGAGACAATGCTGGGAGATACTGCTGTTGCTGTAAACCCTGAGGATGAAAGATATAAGCATCTTATAGGCAAGAAGGTACTGCTCCCTCTGGTAAACCGAGAGATTCCGATTATAGCCGACAGCTATGTAGATATGGAATTCGGTACCGGTGTAGTTAAGATAACCCCTGCCCATGACCCGAATGACTTTGAGGTAGGAAAAAGACATAATCTGCCAGAGATTAACGTAATGAATGACGATGCCAGCATTAATGAAAACGGCGGCAAATACGCAGGCTTGGATCGCTACGAAGCCCGCAAGGCTATCGTAAATGAGCTTAAGGAGCTGGGACTTCTGGTAAAGGTGGAGGATCATACCCACAATGTAGGAACCCATGACCGCTGCGAGACAGTAGTTGAACCGCTGATTAAGCAGCAATGGTTCGTAAGGATGGATGAGCTGATTAAGCCTGCTATTGAGGGCGTAAGAAACGGTGACATCCGCTTTGTTCCAGAACGCTTTGACAAGATATATTTCAACTGGGCTGAAAACATCAGAGACTGGTGTATATCCAGACAGCTATGGTGGGGACACAGAATACCTGCCTGGTATTGCGACAAATGCGGTGAAATTACAGTAAGCAGGCAGGAGCCTGATAGCTGCTGCAAATGCGGTCATAAGCAGCTGACGCAGGATGAGGATACGCTGGATACATGGTTTTCATCAGCTTTGTGGCCATTTTCCACACTTGGCTGGCCAAATCAGACGCAGGAGCTGGATTATTTCTTCCCGACTGATGTGCTTGTTACCGGCTATGATATTATTTTCTTCTGGGTACTTAGAATGGTATTCTCCAGCTATGAGCAAATGGGAAAGAAACCATTCTCAACAGTATTGATACACGGACTTGTTCGTGACTCCCAGGGCAGAAAGATGAGCAAGTCGCTGGGCAACGGAATAGATCCTCTTGAGGTAATTGACAAATATGGCGCAGATGCACTTAGACTCAGCCTTGTAATGGGCAATGCTCCCGGCAATGACATGCGCTTCTACTGGGAAAGAGTAGAGGCCTGCAGAAACTTTGCCAACAAGGTATGGAATGCATCCAGATTTATTATGATGAATCTGGAAAAGGCAGAGCTGACGGAAAGCATAGATGAAAGCCTGCTGACCATAGCCGACAAGTGGATCCTGTCCAGGATGAACCTGCTGATTAAGGAAGCGACCGAAAAGCTTGAGGATTTGGATTTGGGTATAGCCGTTCAAAAGATTTATGACTTTATCTGGGAGGAATTCTGCGACTGGTATATCGAGATGGTTAAGCCGAGGCTTTACAGTGATACGGACGAGACCAAGTCGGCAGCCCTTTGGACACTGAGGTATGTACTGGTTAATTCGCTGAAGCTATTGCATCCTTACATGCCGTTTGTAACAGAGGAGATATACTGTACTCTGGCCGAGCTGTCAGGCCTTAAGGAAGCAGAGTCCATCATGATTTCATCATGGCCTGAATATAAGGCTGAATATGATTACATGGCCGAAAGCGAAGCAGTTGAGCTTATTAAAGAGGCGGTAAAGGGAATACGCAATATCCGCAGCGAGATGAATGTACCGCCCAGCAGGAAGGCAACCGTAATCGTAGTATCCGATAATGAAAAGGTTAGAAATATCTTTGAGGACAGCAAGGTGTTCTTTGCGACACTTGCCTTTGCCAGCGAGGTTCACATACAGAGTGACAAGGCGGGCATAAGCGAGGATGCTGTATCAGCTGTAATACCCGGAGCAGTAATTTACATGCCTTTTGCTGATCTGGTTGATATAGACAAGGAAATCGAGCGCCTTAAGAAGGAAAAGGAGCGTCTGGAGGCAGAGCTTGCGCGTGTAAACGGTATGCTGTCCAATCCCAACTTCGTAAACAAGGCACCGGAGAGCAAGATAGCTGAGGAAAGGGCTAAGCTTGAGAAATATACCGATATGATGAGGCAGGTTACAGAGCGACTGGAGTATTTCAGCAAGCAGTAATCTCGAGTGTTTTATGTAAAATTATGAGGAAATAATATTATTATAGTATGAAAATAGTATAAAGGCAGATTGTGCTTCTATGATGAATAAGTACAATTCTGCCTTTTTTGATATTAAATGATATTATGTTTTGGTGCTTGTTATTTATTATTCTTAGCGTAAAATTTTTGTAGGACAAATAGGAATAAAAAATAAGAGAACACCAACTTTGTGTTATAATTAGTCTACCACAACAAAAAACAACAGAAAGGAAGGTGTTCTCTTATGATTAATAGTAT
>JAAZDK010000143.1 GCA_012512855.1 Clostridiales bacterium | reverse complement strand
GAACCGTACCATGATATTTATATCCCACAGGCTTTCTTCTGTAAAAAATGCAGACAGGGTTTTTATGCTGGAAAACGGTAGGATTATCGAGGAAGGAAGCCACAAGGAGCTTATGAAGATGGATGGCAGCTATGCGGCCATGTATAAGAAGCAGGCAATGAATTATCTCGCAGTGGACAATGTAGAGGGGGTGGAGCTGTGAGCAGCAATAAGGACAAATTAAGCACGAAGCAAAGCTTCAAACAGGTCTGGAGCAACAACTGGTTTTTGCTGAAGATGTGTTTTTCAGCATCACCCATATTCATAATAACAGTAATACTTGACCAGATACGAAACCAGGTATCCATATTCTTTGAGCATACCCTCGGCATAGGCTATGTACTGGAAGCAGCGGAATTCGGCTACCCCTTCCACAGGGTGGCAGCAGTTATACTGATACTTGCCGCCTGCATCACCCTGGGTATGGTGTTTACAGTGCTGGCCGGCAATTATTGGGCTGCCAAGGGCTTGCCCAAGGTGCGCCGCAAGGTGAAAATGGCCCTGTATGAAAAGGCCAGGGAGATGGATCTGGAGCGTTATGACAATCCTGATTATTACAATGAGCTGGTGCTGGTTATAAAAGAGGCCGACAGGCAGATTGACCGCCTGATTGCTTTCCTGCAGAATACGGCAGCAGGAATATCGGTGTTTATAACCTCAATTCTGTTTTTTGCATACAAGGATTCGTCCTCTGTGATTTTTGCTACAGCATCCTATGTGCTGACCTTCATCTTTAACCAGATGTATGTCAAGCTGTCCTATAAGGCAAATATGGAGCGTGTTCCCTTTGAACGCAAGTGGGAATATGTCAATAGGGTGTTCTATTTAAGCGATTATGCCAAGGAGCTCAGGCTTAATCCGGGAGCTTCAGATATTTTGTATGAGGATTTTACAAAGGCTAAAGATGATGTCTACAGGATTGAGAAAAAATATGCCAGGAAAAGATTTTTCCTTGGTTTTATGCGGCGCTATGTAACCAATGATTTTTTCAGCTATGTGCTGTATATAGTTTATCTTGTATATAAGGCTGCAGTATTGAGAACCATGTCATACAGTAGTGTAGCAATACTTTATAATTCCTTCGGCAGGCTGAAAAGAGGTATGGGCATCTTTACGGATATATATCCCTATGCATGCGAAACCAGCCTCTATGTGCAAAAAATCCGTAATTTCCTGGACAGCAGACCTAAGCTCACCAGCAACAGGGAGCTGCCGGTACCGAAGCAGAGCAAGGCGATTGAGCTTAAGAATGTTTCTTTTGCATACCGGCCAGGTGATGCCAATGTTATTAACGATGTATCACTGTCAATAGCGCCGGGTGAAAAGATAGCTCTGGTAGGATATAATGGTGCAGGCAAGACCACCCTGATAAAGCTGATAATGAGGCTTTATGATCCGACGGCCGGAGCAATATATGCCGATGGTGAGGATATCCGCGATTACAAGGTCTGGGATTACAGAAACAGCATAGGTACAGTATTCCAG
>JAAZDK010000142.1 GCA_012512855.1 Clostridiales bacterium | reverse complement strand
TTATTTGCCTGTTGGAGCATCTCATCGGTAGCTGTGATTATCTTTGAGTTCATTTCATAAGCCCGTTGAGCCACAATAAGATTAACTATTTCATCTACAGCCTGCACGTTGGATGCTTCCAGAGCGCCCTGTCTGATGCTGCTCTTTTCAAGGCTGTCGTCAAATGCCTCGGGGCGGGCTATTCCTGATGCCTCGGTCTGTCTTAAAAGGCTGTTACCAAGCTTATGAAGTCCGGCAGGATTGTTGAACTGTACCAGACCGATCTGCATACCTGTAGGCATCATTCCAATTTCAGACTTATATAACAGCTCTCCCGCATCATTAATGATTATTTCGGAAGCAGCCATCTCATCTGATAAAACAATAGCCTCTCCGTTAACATCCAATACCGGATAACCGTCAGAGGTTGCAAGCATAAATCCTTCAGGCCCCGCCGACAGCTGGAATGAGCCATTACGGGTATAGGCTACTTCTCCGGTCGGGGTCTGCACCATGAAAAAGCCCTTGCCGAGAATAGCCAAATCAAAATCGTTGCCTGTATCATTAATTGAGCCCTGGGTATACTGAGAAGCTATAGCAGCAGTTCTTACACCCAGGCCCACCTGTATTCCATAGGGCTTCGGCTCGCCGGTATTATCATAGGATTGCTCCTGTATTGTTTGATATAATAAGCTTTTGAACTGGGCGGATTCCCTTTTATAGCCCACGGTATTTACATTGGCCAGGTTATTGGAAATTGTATCAACATTGCTCTGCTGGCTTATCATTCCGGACGCTGCCGTCCATAAGGATCTCATCATATAGCTTCCTCCTAATCAAAAGTAGCTTTGCCTAACTTTATCTGTGAACAGTTACTTAACCAAGTTTCACTTCATATTATACTCTACCTATACTCTGCCGACCGAATTAGCCGCCAGCTCAAGGGTCTGATCGATGGATTTGATAGCCTTTTGATTGGCCTCATATGCTCTGGTTATGGTGATCATCTCCACCATCTCGGAAACCACATTAACATTGGACTGTTCGGTATAGCCCTGGTTAACCCTGGCGTCTGCTTCAATAATAACTGCGCCGTCCAATGCTTTATACATGGTGTCACCGGCTTTGATCAGATATGAATAATCCTCAAAATCAGTGAGCATGACCGTATCGATATATACTCCATCTGCATAGATTGCACCTGTTGAGTCTATCACCACGTTAACTGCCTCCGGTGGAACAGCAATTTCACCGGCCAAGCCTATCAGGCGGTTGCCCTCCGCATCAACAATATAGCCGTCCCTGGTCATAGTAAATGAACCATTTCTGGTATATTGCAGGCTTTCATTACCTGCCCTGTCAACCACCCTAAGTGTGAAAAATCCTTTGCCCTCCAGAGCCATATCATAGGTATTTGATGTCTGTCTGAGAGAGCCTTGTCCATAATTGGTGTATACTTCACCCAGCTTTACTCCCAGGGTCATCCTGCCTATAGGGCGATTATTGAAGGCCTCGGAGGCATCCTTTATTTTGAGCGTAAGCATGCTGTCAAAGGATTGTGAAACCACATTTTCCTCCTTATAACCTACAGTAGCAGCATTTGCAAGATTATTTGCAATTATATCAAGTCTCTTTTGCTCATTTGCCATACCCGTATAGGCTGTAAACAATCCTCTGACCATATCTCTAAACTCCTTTTGTATAAAAATAAGGAAACTCTTGCAACAAAGCCTTATTAATCTCTTTTTCCAGCCAAAAATTCAATATACTTACCGGTTCCTATAGCAACAGCTGTCATGGGATCCTCGGCTGTCATGGTAGTAATACCCGTTTTTTCTTCAATCAGCTGCTCAAAGCCATATAACAGGCATCCGCCACCGGTTAATACTATTCCCCTGTCGGCGATATCAGCCGCCAGCTCCGGAGGAGTCCTCTCCAAAACGCTGTGAACTGCTTCAACAATCTGGGAGCATGGCTCTCTTAGGGCTTCCTCAGTCTCCTCAGATGTTACAGTTATTGTCCTGGGCAGTCCGGTCACCAGATTTCTACCCCTTACCTCCATTGAAATTGACTCAGGTCTTCTGTAAGCCGAACCTATCTTTATCTTTATATCCTCTGCTGTTCTTTCACCAATCAATAAATTATGCTTCTTTCTCATATATCTGACTATCGCATCATCAAAGTCATCGCCGGCCACCTTAACGGATGTGCTTACAACAGTACCTCCAAGGCTGATTACTGCAATATCCGAAGTTCCGCCACCTATATCAACAATCATGTTGCCGCAGGGTTTGGAAATATCAATACCTGCACCAATGGCTGCTGCAATAGGCTCCTCAATAATGGCAACCTCTCTTGCACCAGCTGCATATGTGGCATCCTCAACCGCTTTCTTTTCAACCTCTGTTACCTGACTGGGTACACAAACACTGACCCTCGGCTTTCTGAAGCGCTGCTTGCCAATAGCTTTAGTAATAAAGTATTTAAGCATCTTCTCAGTTACCGTATAGTCAGATATAACACCCTGTCTTAAGGGGCGAACAGCAACAATATTACCCGGTGTTCTTCCCAGCATTAGTCTGGCTTCTTCACCAATGGCCTTTATCTTATTGGTATCCCTGTCAAAGGCCACTACAGATGGCTCCTTCAGTACAACACCTTTACCCTTTATATAAACTAAGACACTTGCTGTGCCAAGATCAATTCCAATATCAGTTCCTAACATTAAAATCTCCTTTCCATCATGCATAAACATGAATTAGCAATATACTTATTTATATACAAAGATTCCTTATCGTTCAGTAATCAATAATGCAGCAAAATTTTCCATAGATGATCGGTAATCTACATATACGAATATATTATATATGATTTCATTCTTTTTTCAAATAAATTTTTAACTTTTTAGCTACGAATGTGTTCTCACGATTATAACAGCATTAAAAATAAGAATAATCATTATACATGGAAATAACAGGCTCAATATTTATATCGGCATAAAATATAAATAATTTATATGCATAAAAATACTATACCGGCTATTTTTTCTATAGCCTGAAGGATATTCCTTCGGATATCCACTGTCCTTCTATATTATTTCATTTTTTCCAGATTCTATAACAACAGCCACTATTGACTATGGAAATTTTTGACCTATAATTATTATTGTCGGTATCTAAGACATCAAAGCATTTAAATTCAGCTGATCAAAAAGTTAAAGAAAGGAGTATATGCTGTACATAAAACCACAGCATGCGACAATGAAACGAAAAATGAAGACTAAATTCATACTTGTATTGCTAGCGCTGTCATTAAATCTTTTTCTGACCTCATGCTCCGGTAAAGGCCGGGAAGGTGCTGATCCAACGGTAGCACCAGAAGCGACGCAGACTCCAGGATTAGCAGCTACGGGTCAGGACGACAATTCCTCAGTCATCACTCCAGCGGTGACAGAGGCGGCACAAGCCGAAGCCACTGAAAAACCCGAAGCCACTCCCACAACAGAAGCCATTGCTGAGATTGGGGAAGCAACTGAGCCTTCTCTGCCTCCACTAAACCCGGACAATTTCGATCCGACGGCCAGCATCAGCGATAAAATTCCTGAAAAATATCTCGCAAGAAGAATTGATTATCCCGGAACAATTGAAATGATTACATATGATACATACGACTATTTCGGCGATAATTCCAAAATACAGAAGCAGGCATATGTATATCTGCCCCACGGATATGACAAAAGCAAAAAATACAATGTTTTGTACCTGATGCACGGCATCGGCGGCAATGAGCGTGAATGGGGTATGTTTACCGAAAATTCTACCGTCAAAATTATAATGGACAATCTGATATATTACGGCGATATAGAGCCTTTTATAATAGTAACTCCCAATGGCCGCTCCAGCAAGGATTTTGCCAATACAAATTCCGATTTTAATTCCTTCTATAAATTCGGCCTGGAGCTGCGGAACGATCTTATTCCGTATATGGAAGCAAATTACTCCACCTACGCTGATTATGACGAGAATGGCTACGATATGACAGCAAGCAGAGACCACCGGGCTATGGCGGGTCTGTCTATGGGAGCTATGCAGACCATTAATATAGGCTTATGCGAAAATCTTGATATTTTCAGTTATTTTGGAGCCTTCTCAGCCTGTCCTACCACATATACATCATCCCAGATTGCTGAGCAACTTAGGAAATTTGAGGATTATGATATAAAGTATTTTTATAATATATGCGGTACGGCAGACGCAATAGCCATAACACATGCAACAAACGCCGTCAAAAACCTCAGCAGCCTGACAGAGATGCTTAAGGACAATGAAAATCTCATGTGGCAGGAAATCCCTGGCGGCAATCATGATTTTAATGTATGGTATTTAGGCTTTTATAATTTTGCACAGCTGGTATTTAAATAATATACCCGGCAAAATCCTGACAAAAAATTCAAAATCTTAACGGGAACATAATGAAATAATTCAAGGGGGTGCATTCAGCACCCCCTCTTATATATGATTTCAGGTTAATTATTCGATAATCTCAGTAACCTTACCTGAACCAACTGTTCTACCACCCTCACGGATAGCGAAGCCTAAGCCCTGCTCCATAGCGATAGGATGGATAAGCTCAACTGTCAGCTCAAGGTTGTCACCAGGCTTAGCCATTTCTACATCCTGAGGGAACATGCATACGCCGGTAACGTCTGTTGTTCTGAAATAGAACTGAGGTCTGTAGTTGTTGAAGAAAGGAGTATGACGTCCGCCTTCATCCTTGGTCAGGATGTAAACCTGAGCCTTGAACTTCTTATGGCACTTTACAGAGCCGGGTTTGCAAAGAACCTGTCCTCTTTCGATTTCAGTTCTCTGAACACCACGAAGAAGTGCACCGATGTTATCACCAGCCTGAGCCTCATCAAGAAGCTTTCTGAACATCTCGATACCGGTAACAACAACCTTACGTGTCTCTTCCTTAATACCAACGATTTCAACTTCCTCAGATACATGAAGAACGCCACGCTCTACACGGCCTGTAGCAACTGTACCACGGCCTGTGATGGAGAATACGTCCTCAACAGGCATAAGGAAAGGCTTATCTCTTTCTCTCTGAGGATCAGGAATCCAGCTGTCAACTGCATCAAAGAGCTCAAGGATCTTGTCGCCCCACTCGCATTGAGGATCTTCAAGAGCCTTAAGAGCTGAACCACGAATAATAGGTGTGTCATCGCCAGGGAAATCGTACTCGTTCAGCAGATCTCTGATTTCCATCTCAACCAGGTCAAGAAGCTCAGGATCATCAACAGCATCACACTTGTTCATGAATACTACGATGTAAGGAACGCCAACCTGACGGGCAAGCAGAATGTGCTCTCTTGTCTGAGCCATAACACCATCAGTTGCAGCAACAACAAGGATAGCACCATCCATCTGTGCAGCACCTGTGATCATGTTCTTAACGTAGTCAGCGTGTCCAGGGCAGTCAACGTGAGCATAGTGTCTAGCTTTGGATTCGTACTCAACGTGAGATGTGGAAATTGTAATACCTCTCTGTCTCTCTTCGGGAGCCTTGTCGATCTTATCAAAGGGTATGAATTCACCAGTACCAAGTCTCTCATGAAGAGTTCTTGTAATAGCTGCTGTAAGAGTTGTCTTACCATGGTCAACGTGACCAATGGTACCGATATTACAGTGCGGTTTAGTTCTTTCAAATTTAGCCTTAGCCATTTTTAAAACGTCCTCCTTTTATTATATATGCTTCTAAGCAATTTTCCGCCCCGGAAGCTTTTTAAAGCCTTCCTCCAAATCCGGGCTTGTTTATATAAGGTTCATATGCCATATTATATTTCAACTTAGAAATATTTTCAAGCATAAAGAATGGATTTAATGCTTTTTGCAGCAATTTTACCAAAAATATAGTTGCTCAAAAATTATTTGGTTTTTACGGATAATACCTTTTCCTGTATATTCTTCGGAACAGGCTCATATGAGGAGAAGAACATTGAGTAAGCGCCACGGCCCTGGGTCTTTGAACGAAGGGTTGTAGCATAGCCGAACATCTCTGCCAACGGTACAAAGCCTCTGATAAGCTTGGAGCCATTTACATCCTCTGTACCATCAATTCGGCCACGGCGAGAGCTGATGTCACCGATAACATCACCCATATATTCTTCCGGAACTGTTACTTCCACTCTCATGATAGGCTCCAGGAGTATAGGATCTGCTTTATGCATCGCATCCTTAAAGGCCATGGAACCTGCGATCTTGAATGCCATTTCACTGGAGTCAACCTCATGGTATGAACCGTCAAAGCAGATAGCTCTGATGCCAAGAACAGGATATCCACCAAGTATACCTGCTTTAGATGCTTCCTGAATACCGGCATCGACTGCAGGAATGTATTCTTTAGGAATAGCACCACCTGTAATCTGGTTAACGAATTCATAAGTCTTTTCAGCATTGGCATCCATAGGCTCGAAGCGAACCTTACAATGACCGTACTGACCACGACCACCGGACTGCTTGGCATACTTACTGTCAACCTCAACTGCTTTTGTAATGGTTTCCTTATAAGCAACCTGAGGTGCGCCAACATTTGCCTCAACCTTAAACTCGCGGAGCAATCTGTCTACGATAATTTCAAGGTGCAGCTCACCCATACCTGCGATAATTGTCTGTCCGGTCTCGGTATTGGTATAGGTTCTGAAGGTAGGATCTTCTTCCGCCAGCTTAGCCAAAGCCTCACCCATCTTATCCTGGCCGGCCTTTGTCTTGGGCTCAATTGAAACCTCGATAACGGGTTCAGGGAATTCCATGGATTCAAGTACTACCGGATGCTGCTCGTCACACAAGGTATCACCTGTAGTAGTAAACTTAAGTCCAACTGCAGCAGCGATATCGCCTGCATAAACCTTTTCAAGGTCGGTACGCTTATTGGCATGCATCTGAAGCAGGCGGCCTACACGCTCCTTCTTGCCCTTGGTAGAGTTAAGAATATAGGAACCGGAATTAATGGTACCTGAATAAACTCTGAAGAAGGCAAGCTTTCCAACAAACGGGTCGGCCATAATCTTGAATGCCAGAGCTGCAAACGGCTCATCATCAGATGACTTTCTTGTAATTTCATTGCCATTTTCATCTACACCCTTGACATCCGCGATATCTGTAGGTGCGGGCAGATACTCTATAACGGCATCCAACAATTTCTGCACACCCTTGTTTCTGTAAGCTGAACCACACAATACAGGAATAATCTCTGTGCTGATGGTAGCCTTTCTCAAAGCCTTCTTAAGCTCATCTTCAGTAGGCTCTTCGCCCTCAAGGAACTTCTCTGTCAGCTCATCGTCAGTTTCACAAATAGCCTCGATCATCTTCTCCCTGTATTCCTCCGCAAGAGCCTTCATGTCTTCAGGGATTTCTGTTATAATGATGTCTTCTCCCTTATCGTCATTATAATAGTAAGCCTTCATCTCAAACAGATCGATTAAGCCCTTGAAGGTATCCTCCTTGCCGATAGGCAGCTGGATTGCCACCGGATTCTTGCCCAATCTGTTCCTGATCATATTAATAACATTGAAGAAGTCCGCACCGGCGATGTCCATCTTATTGACGAAGGCCATTCTCGGTACACCGTATTTGTCAGCCTGGCGCCATACGGTTTCTGACTGCGGTTCAACACCACCCTTGGCACAGAATACGCCAACAGCACCATCAAGTACACGAAGGGAACGCTCAACCTCAACAGTGAAATCCACGTGTCCCGGAGTATCGATAATGTTTATACGATGCTCAAGTGCGCCGGGCTTCTTCTTGTGCTCAACTTCCTGGGTCCAAAAGCAAGTTGTCGCCGCTGATGTTATCGTGATACCTCTTTCCTGTTCCTGCTCCATCCAGTCCATGGTGGCAGTACCCTCATGAGTATCACCTATTTTGTAGTTTATACCGGTATAATACAGAATACGTTCGGTAAGGGTTGTCTTACCTGCATCGATATGAGCCATTATACCGATATTTCTGGTCCTCTCTAACGGATATTGTCTTCCTGCCAAGTATAATTCCTCCTTAATTCTTGACAGATGAATCGTCTTAGCGGAAACTCCGCCTTATTCTCATTCACCTTTAATGTAACAAAAGATTAGCAATTAATCTTTAATTCAATAAAATATCAATTTATTTGCAAAATAAGTCTAAGCAAAAAAATATATTTATAAGAGAGAAACTGATAAGGCTTGCATATTACCATCTGTAATGAGCAAATGCCTTATTAGCTTCAGCCATCTTATGCATATCTTCCTTCTTCTTAACTGATGCTCCGGTATTGTTGGAAGCATCTATGATCTCATTAGCTAGTCTCTCCTCCATGGTTTTCTCGCCTCTCTGACGAGCATATAAAACCAACCAGCGAAGCGCAAGTGTCTGCCTTCTGTCAGGTCTTACCTCGATAGGCACCTGATAGGTGGCGCCACCGATACGTCTTGCCTTTACTTCGAGGACAGGCATAATGTTATTCATAGCCTCTTCGAATACCTCAATAGCATCCTTACCGGTCTTCTCAGCAAGTCTGTTAAATGCTCCGTAAACGATTTTCTGGGCCACACCCTTCTTACCGTCAAGCATTACATTGTTTATGAGCTTTGTTACAACCTTATTGTTGTACAAAGGATCCGGCAATACATCTCTTTTTGCTATATGTCCTTTTCTTGGCACGTTTCTTCCCTCCTTAACAATACCAACGGGTGCTTCCCGTCAGCTGATTAAATCATCGGTACTCACAAAATTGTCTGTGATCGTGCTCAGCTTAACTTCTATTTTCTTCCGAGTTTTAACCTGTAACCCACAGAAATTACAAATTAAACGGAAATAAAAATTAATCCGGCACTTAACTTTCAATTTGGTAGTATCTTATTATTTCTTAGCGGCGGCTTTCGGCCTCTTGGCACCGTATTTGGAACGGCCCTGTCTTCTGTTGGCAACGCCTGCGGTATCAAGAGTACCTCTGATTACGTGGTAACGAACACCTGGTAAATCCTTAACCCTGCCACCTCTGATGAGAACAACGCTGTGCTCCTGAAGGTTATGACCTTCACCAGGAATATAGCTGGTAACCTCGATGCCGTTTGACAATCGAACTCTCGCAATCTTACGAAGAGCTGAATTAGGCTTCCTAGGTGTAGTAGTCTTAACCTGTGTGCATACTCCTCTCTTCTGCGGAGAAGGCATATCTGTCTCTTTCTTCTTCAGGGTATTTAAGCCCTTCTGCAAAGCCGGAGACTTTGACTTCTTTTCGATTGTCTGCCTGCCCTTTCTTACCAATTGGTTAAATGTAGGCATTAATTTTCACCTCCTGAAATTTTAGCTTGCTGTAAGGATGCTATCCCTACAATAGTAATTCTGTGGTTTTTTGGCTAAATATTGATTACTATATAAGCATCAACAAAAAGCGCATAAAAAATTCATTGCCTGCAAAATCTGCACGCTAAATGATTATATATTTAAAAAAATTGATTGTCAAGAATTTTTTGATTTTATAGAACCATTTTTGATTTTATAGAACCATTTAACTAAGTATATCCGTGCATGTCCGGGGCCTGTCGCTTCTGCTTTTTTAGGGTGCTTGTCCGTATCCTGACAAAGCAAGACTGTCAGGATTGAAATGGTAAGCCAGGTTCTTTTGTCCGATGCTTCAAGCTCAATTAATTAGCTTGAATATTTTAAGCTTTAATATTAATATGAAATAAATAATTTAAAAATCATCACAGATAATGCAGCCGGACGTCTGCTTACGGGAGGTTTTTGCTTTTGCCTGAACATTCAGGCTTATCCTTGGGTTTATCGGCCTATTCCGTAGTATGACGGGGTAAGCCGGAGTATTCCGGATAATATTCTTACCTAATAAATTATTCTTATATTTAGCTTTGGCCTTTCCGTATTTCAGGCTTAGCGCTTGCAGAATGGAGGATGGTATGCAGGATATGACTCAGACCGAACGGCAGATTTTTATTCTAATGCTGCTGTCGGAAAATAAACGGGGATATACAATCAATGATATTCACAAATCGCTGCAGAAGTGGAATGTCTTTGTGGACAGGAAGACCATCAGCAGGGATATTGACAGTCTGTCAGGGATCTATTTTATATCCGAGGAGGAAAGAGACGGCAAAACATACTATACTGCCGACAAATTCCGCCTTAGGGATATAACCTTTACATCACCGGAGCTGATTTCTCTGGCCTTTATTCTTGAGCTTTTAAAGCCCTATCAGCACATGACCATGGGCCGGCAGGCCGGAGAGCTTATTCATAAGCTGCTTGACAACACCACCAATCTGAATAAGGAATTTATAAAACATTTTTCAGGTATGATAACTGTCAATACCAATGATTACATAAGCGATGATGTTAATCCTGAAATTGAGGAGCAGCTGCAAAATGCGATCCGTAATAAAAATAAGGTAAGAATAGTTTATCGCAGCTTCGGAGCCGATGAGGATACCATACGCACAATTCATCCCTATGAGCTGCTGATTAATGACGGAGCCTTAAATGTGGTTGCCTTCTGTGAGCTTCGCAATGATATCAGGGATTTCCGTGTATCCAGAATAAAGGAGCTGACCCCTCTTGAGGCCGGCTTTGAACTGGCGGAGGATTATTACCATAAGAAAAAGCGTTCCAAGTTTATCCATCTGTCAGGCAGTGATGCGGAGCATATCATTCTTGCTTTCTCTGGCAAAACGGCCAAATACATCCAGGAGTATGAATCCGAGCTGGCGGACGAAATAGTACCTGCAGAAAACGGGATAATTTTTAGCAGAAAGACCGCAATAACCGATGAGCTGATTAGATGGATTTTACAGTTCGGCTCCAGTGTCCATGTTCTTAATCCACCTCATTTAAAAGAAAGAATAAAGCAGGAGCTGCAACAGGCTCTGGCTGTTTATAATGACGACAGCAAAGCATAAGAAAATAAAAGCTGTCTGCCAAGTGCCGGCAGGCAGCTTTCTTTTCTTATGCTTTATTCTCTTGCAATTATCCTTTAGCTGCTCTTCCTTTTAACAGAAAATATATAGCTCCTGTTACAGCAATGCATATGCAAATGTAAATGCCGCACAGAAGCAGCAGCTGCAAAAGGTCCGCTGCCGAAGCAGCCAGGCCAAATATTCCGAAGCAGACTATTGCATACAAACTCTGGGATAAGGATATTATTGAGTGAACCGTCGATCTGCCTTCATTTTCTAGAGGGTATATCGGATACAAATTCTCTAAAAAGCAGTAAATATAATATTTTTTAATATTCATTTTCATTACAACCTCCATAGTCGCTTTTTTTCTTGTGTTAATAATCTTTTAGCAATTAATTTCATAAAAAGCACACTATGGCGGTCCTCGAAAAGCCTGTCATCACTGTCCTGTATCATTCCAAAGCTTCATATATAATATCCTCCTTCACTTATATGTGTCTGATATAATACTTAAATATAGATTGAAACAAGTAATGATTATAATCGGTCGATGCAAGTATCTGTGATTTAACTATAGCATAAACTTCAAATTTTGTTAACTGAAATATTATAAAGTGACTATATATACTATATACTTATAATCCTGAAAAGGTTGGCTGCAATATTCAAATGCTTAGCTTGCCTGCTGCGGTTTCTGATAACATATCTGATAAAGTAAGTATAGGGAGATACCCCTGTATCTCCCTATTTAACGGTAACCTTACATTTATACTCCTTTCCATAGAGTGTCGCCGTTATAACTGTCGTTCCCTTGTTTTTCGCTGTTATCTTGCCATAATAATTAACTGCTGCTACAGACGGGTTACTTGACTTCCAAGTACACTTTGCATAGCTGTTCATTCTGAGTTCAAATGTTTCTCCCTTTTTTAGGAAAACCTCTTTCGTTTGCAGCCCCAGTTCCTCTACTTCCCATCCTTGATTCTGTAGATGCTTAACAAATGCTTTGTTCTTATCGCTCTTAGTTAAGTATATTTTACAAGAAGATTTGATTCGTGAAATATTTATAAGCATTTGCTTACATATATTTTCATTCATTTTCTCCGGAAAAGTGATATACTTTAATCTACGACAGTCGGAAAAACATTGCAACCATCAAAAGCTCTTTTTTCAATCCTTGTTACGCCGTCCGGCAATATTACAGATATTATAGTTTGGTTATCTTTAAAGGCACTTCTTCCAATAACTGTTACTCCGTCAGGTACTGTCACTTCTGAATCAGTTCCCTTGTATTTTACCAATACACCATCCTTAATCTGAAAGTCCGACGTCTTCTCTGTCCTTTCTTTCGCTGAAATGGTACTGCTTCCGAGTAAAGATAATGCAATCATAGCTAAAATCAAATAGAAGCATAATCTTCTTTTCAACTCCCAATCCCCCATTAATAATTTTATCTGGCACTGCCTCAACATTCATTGATCAAATTTCTTATTCAATAATATCGCATTTGTATTAATTCGCCAAGAAGCCAAGCATCTTGTTTACTATACCCTTATCGGTATAATTCTATCGAACATCCAGATTTATACTTGTTGTGTACTAAATTCCTGCTCCTCGTCTATTTTAATTATATGAAGCTATAGTTATAACAACTATTAATATCCATAATACACCATAATTTTATATTGACAATCCGCTTCTTTGTGTATATACTTTAGTCAATAATTAATAATTATGAATTAAACCTGTGAGTAAGAGTAGTAGATATGGTGATTTATTTTCAGAGAGCTGCAGATGGTGGGATTGCAGTAATAAAGCCATATTGAATGGGCTTATGAGGGCGGGGAGAAAGACAGACAGCTGTCGAGTAATACCCGACGGAATCTTCATCCGTTACCAAGGAAGCATATATGAAAGTATATGGAGCAAGTGGGTGATTTTCACCAAACCGGGTGGTACCGCAGAAGCGTAATCAATGCTTTTGTCCCAGTAGAATACTGAGACAAAAGCTTTTTTTATATTCATCAGTAATTATATGACTCGAAATAAAGTACTTAATTTAAAAATTTAAATTTGGGAGGAGAGTTAATATGCCTAAGAAAGTACCACACAGACTTTATTTAACCGAAGATCAGATGCCTAAGCAATGGTATAATTTAAGAGCAGATATGAAGGAGCTTCCTGAACCCTTGCTTAATCCTGCAACCCTTAAGCCTGTTAAGCTTGAAGAGCTGTATCCTGTGTTCTGTGAAGAGCTGGCCAAGCAGGAAATGGATAACACAACCCGCTACTTCGACATCCCTGAGGAAATTCAGGATTTCTACAAGATGTACCGGCCTTCACCCCTTATCCGTGCCTATAATCTGGAGAAGGCTCTTGATACTCCGGCTAAAATTTACTATAAGTTTGAGGGTAACAATACCTCCGGAAGCCATAAGCTCAATTCAGCTATTGCACAGGTCTATTATGCTAAGAAGCAGGGACTTAAGGGCCTTACCACAGAAACAGGTGCCGGTCAGTGGGGAACCGCTCTGGCTGAGGCATGCTCCTATTATAAGCTGCCTCTTACCGTCTACATGGTTAAGGTATCATATGAGCAAAAGCCCTTCAGAAAAACGGTTATGCAAACCTTTGGTGCCGAGATTATCCCCAGCCCCAGCAATACAACAAATGTTGGCCGGATGATTCTTGAGAAGGATCCCAATACCGGAGGAAGCCTTGGCTGCGCCATTTCAGAGGCTATAGAAAAGGCTGTTTCCACAGAAGGCTACCGTTATGTACTGGGTTCTGTATTAAATCAGGTACTGCTTCACCAGTCCATAATCGGTTTGGAGTCCAAGATTGCAATGGAAATGCTCGATGAATATCCTGACGTCGTAATAGGATCTGCGGGCGGCGGTTCCAATCTCGGAGGTTTGATTGCTCCCTTCATGCAGGATAAGCTGCTCGGCAAGGCTAATCCCCGTATTGTCGCAGTTGAACCTGCCTCCTGTCCTTCCTTCACAAGAGGAAAATATGCATATGATTTCTGTGATACAGGTAAGGTTACTCCTCTTGCAAAAATGTATACATTGGGATGCAGCTTCATTCCTTCTGCAAACCATGCAGGCGGCTTAAGATATCATGGTATGGCTCCTATATTGTCCAAGCTCTATCATGACGGTTATATGGAAGCTGTCTCGGTTGAGCAGACCAAGGTCTTTGAAGCAGCCGTATTCTTTGCTAAACAGGAAACCATCCTGCCCGCTCCCGAATCGGCACATGCTATACGTGTTGCAATAGATGAGGCCTTAAAGTGCAAGGAAAGCGGCGAGGCAAAGACAATTCTTTTCGGCCTTACAGGTACAGGATACTTTGATATGACAGCCTATGGTTCATATCTGAACGGCACAATGACCGATTATATACCTACAGACGAAGATCTTCAGAAGGGCTTTGACCAGCTGCCCCAGATTCCTGAAGAATGATTAAGAACTAAATAAAGCTAACAAGCTATTCATCCATAATACAGCATTTTCGCAACAGGTGCGGCACATACAGCTTGCTCTCAGGCTAATATGTCCTGCACCTGTTGCCCTTTTTTATAATATGATTGTCTGACAATAAGCTGATTTGTCTGACAATAAGCTGAATGATTCTTATTTCATTTCTGCAAATTTTGTGATATAATATGCTTTATCTTATCATTTTAAAGGATAGACAGTAATTGTTTATCAAATGGGATGTAGTTTATAAGTATGGAGGCGCAAAATGAACGATCAGAGCAAGCATGAGTTATTTGAGGACAAGCTTTCAAATCTTATCGACCTTGTACATGACCAGCATAACCTTATCGATACGGAAAAATTGAGGACCATGTTTTCAGACTTAAACTTTGAGGACGATGATATTGATAAGATATATGAGAAGCTTGAAGCATATAATATTTTAATAGTAGATCCTGCAGCCGAAGATGAACCGGATGATGAGGCCATTCGCAAGTTGGATGCCAGCTCTGATCAGCTTGACAGCGCCGATGAATTCTCCTCCAATTCAGAAGCTGATGATCCTGTACACATGTATCTTAAGGAAATCGGCCATTATCCTCTGCTTGCTCCTGAGGATGAGGTTGAACTGGCTAAAAGAATTTTGGCTGGTGACGATGAGGCTAAAAAAAATCTTGCCCAGTCCAATCTTCGTCTTGTGGTCAGTATAGCCAAGCGTTATGTCGGCAGAGGTCTGTCATTTCTGGATCTGATTCAGGAAGGCAATATCGGTCTGATAAAGGCTGTTGAAAAATTTGATTATACAAAGGGCTATAAGTTCAGTACATATGCCACCTGGTGGATACGCCAGGCCATTACCAGATCTATTGCCGATCAGTCCAGAACCATACGCATCCCTGTACATATGTCGGAAATAATTAATAAGACCCACAGGATCTCCAGGAATCTGTTACAGGAGCTGGGCCGGGAACCAACCGATCAGGAAATTGCAGACGCCATGGGGCTTTCAATTGAAAAAATTCGTGATATATTAAAAATTTCCGTTGAACCCATATCTCTGGATTCACCGATTGGCAAAGAGGAAGATTCCCATCTCGGTGACTTTATCAGCGACGATCTGGCAATAAGCCCTGAGGAGGCGGCAAGCTATTCCGTTCTTAAGGATCAGATAAACCGGCTTCTCGAAACATTGTCTGATCGCGAGCAGCGTGTCCTTACCATGAGATTTGGCCTCAAGGACGGAAAAAGCCATACTCTTGAGGAGGTTGGCAAGGAATTTAATGTAACCAGAGAACGTATAAGGCAAATAGAGGCCAAAGCCTTAAGAAAGCTCAGGCATCCAAGCCGGGTTAAATTTTTGAAGGATTTTGATATTGATTAATGCGGAATATACATATATAGTAATACATACTAATACTTATCCGGCAGAAGATGGAGGCTTTTGATGAAAAGAATTGTTTTAATAGTATTACGAAGCTTTTTTTATCTTCCATACTATTTTTATAATATTTTCAAATTATGTAATGTGGAAAAATACGATGCCCAGACCCGTTATGCATTTTTACACAGGGTGGTACCTGTTATAAACCGGCGCGGCAGGGTAACGGTTGAGTGTCATGGGCTGGAGAATCTGCCCAGGGAGTCCGGATATATCATGTTCCCCAACCATCAGGGCATGTTTGATGCTCTGGCTGTAATAGAAACACACGAGAGACCTATCGTAACGGTAATGAAGAAGGAAACCAAGAATGTCTTTTTACTGAAGCAAATAATAAAGATATTGCAGGCAGAAGTAATCGACAGGGAAGATATCAGACAGTCCATGCAGGTTATTATGAATATGACCAGACGTGTCAAGGAAGGCGAGAATTTTCTGATATTTGCCGAAGGCACAAGATCTCGAAAGGGCAATACCCTTCTGGAATTCAAGGGCGGAAGCTTTAAAAGCGCAATTAATGCAAAATGCCCTATCGTACCGGTCGCATTAATCGACTCCTATAAAGCCTTCGATACCAATTCAATAAAGAAATTAACGGTGCAGATACATTATCTGAAGCCCTTATATTATGAGGATTACAAGGATATGAAATCTACAGAAATCGCCCAGCTGGTATCCACAATGATACAGCAGACCATTATGGAAAACGAACGCAGATAAAATATGGTTTTACCGTATATCATGAATACAGATACAATCAATAATGATTTTAAGCTGCTATCGGTCATGCGTATCATGAAATATAGCAGCTATTTTTATGTCATCACGATTAATAACCAATTAAAGCTTTAGCCTTCTTTTTAACGACAGGTCAAAGCTCTGACTCCTGCCATTTCAGAACCTGTCCAAGCTAAATTTTCTATAGGCTATCAAGATTCCTATAAATTGAATACAAAAACGGGCTTCATTTATGCAAAATGCTGCTATAAAATACCATTCATGCAGTGTGGTAATCCTTTACAAGGCAGATATTAACCTATATAATTACAGTATGCTGCTAAGTCTGTAGTGATATAGTAATTATGTATATGCTGTTAAAGCATAATAAAAGCTAATAGACACTAATTTATACTGCCAAATCAAAGCTTATTGGAGGTAAATACAGTGAAAAAGTCAAATTACATATCCTTTTTTATTCTCCTGTTTATTACCCTTATAGCCATATCAACCCTGATTATACTTATTGGAAGAGACAAAAGAGCAAAAAAGGAAGCGCTTGATGCCTCAAAGCAGGAGCCAACTCCAAAAGTCACGACAGCTCCAACTCCCACAACTATTCCGGAACCGACCGAAGCACCGCAAAATACAGCAATTCAGCTTTATCCTGCCTACGCTCTTGAAGGCGGTGAGAAAAAATACGGATATATAGATACCAGCGGCAGCTTTGTCATAGCACCTGCATTTGACTATGCAACAGCCTTTTCGGGTGGAGCGGCCGTTGTAAAATTGAGCAATAAAAATCTTGCAATAGATACGGAAGGAAAAATTATCTATTCCAACAGCACCAGCCTGGGCGAATTTAGCAATGGGGCCGCCATATACGGTGATGACAGCAGCGGCAGCCGCTTATATGGCTATATAGATACCGACGGAAATGTGATGATTGAAGCACAATTTAAATATGCAGCAAATTTCAGGGCCGACAATACCGCATATGTAATCACTTCAGACGGCTTCTATGCTCTGATTGACAAAACAGGCAATATTATAGAACGCTATATCGATTCCAAGGATATAGATATTAATGCAAACTTCGCCGACGGCTTTTTCATCTATTCAGAAACAATTGATAAAAATGACAAAATCTATTTCAGCTACGGTGTTAAAAACATAAAAGGTGAGGTAATTATCAAGCCTGAATACAGCAGCATCAGATATCTGGGCGAAGGTTATTTTGCAGTAACACAGCCTGATCTTGAGCTTCATGAGACCTATTACTCAAAGGAAGCTCTTCTGAATGCTGAGGGAGTATTGATCACAGATTACAAATTTTACAATATCGGAAACATTTACAACGGAGTAATGTCCGCCTGCAATGATACTACAACCTATTTCATAGATACGGAGGGCAATCGCATGGCAAGCCTTCCTGAGTTTGAGGGTATCGGAAGCTTAAAATTATTGGATAAAGATGTAATAGAAGCAAACATTGATGACCTGAGATTTTATAGCAACAGCAAAAGGATTATATTCTGGCAGGAGGATCAATCCTATGAGCTTTCGGACGGTATTGTAGTAAGAACCAGGAAATTCAGGCCAAGCCGCCTTGCCTTAGTTAATTATCCATATATTGAAGGCCTGGAGGATGATGAGGTCGAGGATACCATAAATATGGCACTAAAAAAAATCTTTACGGAGCCTCGTATGGATTTGACCGGCATGGAAGGGACAGAGATAAAGGACAATTTTACGGCAAAGCTGCTGGGCAATCTATTGATTATAGAAAGATCCGGCTATGATTATCCATATGGCGCTCCCCACGGTAATCCCTTCAGATTTGTCTATCATATAGATATAAGGACCGGAGCCTTCTATAGCTTTAAGGATCTCTTTATAGAAGGTACGGATTATACCGCTAAAATTAATGAATTGATCTCCTTCGAGATCAATAAAAACCTTGCCTCGGAAGAGCCTATATATTATGAGGGTGAAGCCGGATTTAAGACAATTTCCGATGAGCCAATGTTTATCATAAGCGAGGAGGCAATCACAATTTATTTCTCTCCATACGAGATAGCGCCCTATGCCGCAGGATTACCGGAATTTTTAATACCATTTGAGGATATTGATAAATACATCGACAAAAGCGGAGCCTTCTGGAACTCATTTAACTAAGCAAAACAAGCTCTATAATGCAGCAAAATTTACTATTAAGCTAATCTGGCAGGTTAGATGCAATGGCAGATCCACACCAGCCATCCTGTATCACTACCCCTTAAAGCCGAGACATTAATCCGGCTATAAGGGGTCTAATTTTTAAATAGCTATCAGCAATATACGGCAGATATAATACCAACAGGAGCATAATGACAATTTCAAGTTTTAGCAGCCTTAGCTCATATCAAAATTCCAGCTCTATAACGATTTTGCTATTGCTTATAAATATAACTTTCTTCATCAGCATTATAAAAATATCTATTGTTTGATTGATATATTATTTATATACTTAAATTACATATGTTTCCTTTATGGGGAAGCAAAAATTATATAATACGAGGAGAGTTATTATGGGTAAAAAAGCAACTATTACAGTTCATCCTTCTTTCCGCATTGGTGAGATCTCACCCAGACTCTTTGGGGCGTTTCTTGAACCAATCGGAGCCCTGGTAAATGGAATGATGTACAATCCCAAGCACCCTACTGCAGATGATAAGGGCTTTCGCAGCGATGTAATAGCAGCCCTGAAGGATTCCGGGCTGCCTGCAGTTCGCCTTCCGGGAGGCAACTTTGTCTCCTGCTGGGATTGGAAGGATTCCATCGGACCTGTAAGGCAGCGTAAGGTACACCTGGATCCCGCATGGCACCAGATTTATACCAATGAGGTTGGCCATGACGAATATCTGCAATGGGCGGAGCGAGCAGGTGTTGAACCGCTTTACACCATTAATCTCGGTACTAATCGTGACATCAATGACGCCATTTATATCGTTGAATACACCAATCATGAGGGCGGTACCTACTGGTCCGACCTGAGACGCAAGTATGGCCGTGAGAAGCCTTACGGGGTTAAGCTTTGGTATCTCGGCAACGAGATGGACGGTCCTTGGCAGTTGGGCTCATGGGAGCTGGATCCCCGCGGTTACGGCATTTTTGCAAATGAGGTTTCCAAGGCAATGAAATGGGTTGATGGTTCCATTGAAACCGCTGTTTGTGTATCCTGCTCTCCTTTGATTTGCCATTATCCTGAATGGGATATGAAGGTGCTGGAGCAGTGTTATGAGACAGTTGACTACATATCAATGCATTATTATCATGTAGCTCCTCCAGGCGACTTTGGAGCTTTGTTGGGCGGCTCAATCTATTATGAGGATTATATCAATACAGAAATAGCCTTATGTGACTACCTGCAGACCAAATGCCGTTCAGACCGCAAGATGATGCTTTCATTTGATGAATACGGCAGCCACCCCCGTCCGGCATCAAATCCCAGCTATGGCTATTCAGCTAAAGCTAATCTGCACCGCAGCTTTTATAAATTCAGTCCAGACACCAAATACAGCCGTCGTGACCCCGACCAGATGGGCAGCGGCATGATGATGCGCAGACAGGGTGACATGCTTGCAGCACTCGGAAATACAAGCGTACAGCTTGCCTTCCTGCGTCATGCCGATCGCGTAAAGATTGGCTGCATGACCGGAGGTCTTCATGCCCTTTGCGCAGCCGACCGTGACCATGTATGGAAATCAGCATCCTATTATCCCTACACCCACCTTATCCGCTACGGACGCGGTATTTCCATGCAGACGGCAGTTGACTGCGAAACCTTTGATATACCTGCATACTTTATCGATGACGGTACTCAGTTTAAGACCCGAGAGGGTATACCCTTCCTGGATACTGCTGCTGCACTTGATGAAAATGCAGGGGAGCTTAATATATTTGTCATCAACCGCAAATGGGACGGCGACATGAGCGCCGAGATAGATGTATCAGGCTTTGCAGGCTGGAAATTTGTTGAGCATATCGAAATGTACTCTGAGGATTTGGATGCCCGCAACAGCTATGATCAGCCGAATGTCATCCTTCCGGGTGTAAATAAAAATACCAGCTTTGAAAACGGCAAACTCAATGCAAACCTAAAGCGACTGTCCTGGAATGTATTCCGCTTTGCAAAGGAAGCAAATTAATATTAAAAATACATAGTCATATTCTTAGATAACTGTTCAGACGCTCTTTTAAACCGGGATTTAATATAAGTCTGCAATTAAAACAAGGTTGTGGCAGCTTTAACTGTCACAACCTTATTCATTCACAACGGCTCATCGTCTTCTTCTGCGTTTGCTTAATGGCTCTGATAAAATCTCCTTCCAGATGACAGCCTCCTGCAGCTTTTTCTGCCAATTAGCTTCCTTGCGGAATGCTGCCCCATATCCTGACTGTAAGTCATCTGCCGGCTCCGGCTTTGCTTGTATTTCTTCCGGCTTCGGCTTTGCCCGCATTTCTTCAGTCGGGTATGGCTTTTCCTGTAAATAATCGTTCATATTTTTTGAATATAACGGTCTATTCCTTTTATCTGTGTTTTCCTCGTTCATGGCAGAGTACCTGTATAATCTGTTTGCAGCCCTTATGTTTCTCTTATCATCCCTGCTCATTTTTTACCCTTCTTATCTTCATCTATGATAGACCCCTTCGAGATACTCTCCCTCATTTTGGTATCAGCCTTGATATTCTGAAGGTCATAATAGTCCATAACTCCCAGATTGCCCTCCCTTAATGCCTGGGCTATAGCTCTCGGAATCTCTGCCTCCGCCTCAACCACAGCTGCCCTCATTTCCTGCTCAAGCGCCACGGCCATTGCTCTTCTTTCCTCAGCCTTAGCCTGAGCGATATTCTTATCTGCTTCAGCCTGATGGGTCATAAGCTGGGCGCCAATATTACGGCCAACATCAATATCGGCAATATCTATAGATAATATCTCAAATGCTGTTCCGGCATCCAGTCCTTTTTCCAATACGGTCTGAGAAATATTATCAGGGTTCTCCAAAACCTCCTTGTGGGTCATGGATGAACCTACCGTTGTTACTATACCCTCACCAACTCTTGCAAGCACTGTCGCTTCACCGGCACCGCCCACCAGACGTTCCAGATTAGCCCTGACAGTGACACGGGCTTTAACCAGAAGCTCTATACCGTCCTTGGCTACGGCAGATACCATTGGTGTCTCAATAACCTTGGGATTGACGCTCATTCTGACAGCCTCAAATACATCCCTTCCTGCCAGATCAATGGCAGCCGCCTTTTCAAACGGAAGCTCAATTCCGGCCCTTTCAGCCGCTATCAAGGCATTAACCACACTGTCTACATTGCCCCCGGCAAGATAATGTGCCTCCAGCTGGTTGACGTGCAGCCCTAGTCCGGCCTTGGTTGCTTTAATAAGAGGCAATACTATTCTGGACGGCACAACACGCCTTAAGCGCATACCGATTAAATTGAAGATGCTAACCTTAACATTGGCAGCTATTGACGATATCCATAATCCAATGGGAATAAAGCTGAAAAAGAGTATGATAAACAGACATATTACTCCTATAATAATTGCTAAAGCTATTTCATTCATAAAAAAGCCCTCCTATCAGTCGCACAAGGCGAATTTATATGTATTTTATTTCTCCTGTTTAACAATTATTTTCGACCCCTGTACCTTAACAACCTTAAGCTTGGCACCCTTTACAATATAACGTCCTTCAGAAATAACATCATAATTCATTCCTTCAAAATCAGCTGTGCCTGATGGCCTTAAGTCAGTAATTGCAATTCCCTGCTTACCTTTAAGATAATTCAGGTTATGGCTGCTGGTATAGCCCTTATCCGTGTTCAACTC
>JAAZDK010000141.1 GCA_012512855.1 Clostridiales bacterium | reverse complement strand
TAACAGCCATGCTGACAGGTGTCATAGCCTGTGCAATATATCTTTTTATTCAAATTCGGGGAAGGCTTATCCGGGCAAAAAAGGGCTACGAGCTGGAGCCATTGCAGAATATGCTGATGAAGGCGATTGTAGTATCAGCCGCAATTTTAGCCATCTCTTACCAGCTATCGAGGCACAGGGGATTGCCAACCGTATTGATAATTGTTGCGATTGTGGTTCTTGTATATGCATACATAACATCAAAAACGACACTGGGCAGATATTTTTATGCAGTAGGTGGAAATGAAAAGGCTACCAAGCTGTCCGGAATTGATACAAAAAAGGTTTATTTTCTGGCCTATACCAATATGGGCTTTTTGGCCGCCCTGGCCGGAATGATAACCATAGCCCGCTTAACAAGCGCCCAGCCTACCTATGGACAAAATTATGAAATGGATGCCATAGGTTCATGCTTCATCGGCGGAGCCTCCGCTTACGGCGGAACCGGTAAGGTGTCGGGAGTTATCATCGGTGCTTTGCTAATGGGTGTTATCAACCTGGGTATGAGTATTATGGGAGTGGATACTAACTGGCAGAAGGTTGTAAAGGGTGGAGTCCTTTTGGGAGCGGTTATATTCGATGTAATCTCCAAGAAAAAGGCCGCCTAGCATATGATGAAGCGCGGGGCTGCCAAATGCAAGCCTGCAAATTCTGCACGAGGATTTATCTTGCATTATATGATAGAGCTCTTGAACTTGATGCCATGCAATGGACCAAATCTATTGCATGGCTTTTTTATGCACCAAACTTGTCTATGCCATCCGATCATGCCGGCTGGCGCATGCCCGGCGGGTGCACGGCAGCTCCGACCTTGACACATTTTATGTAATGGTATAATATTGAAATAATTTTTATAATTCTACAAAAAAGCGTATACTTTGTCGCAAACGATTAAGTAAAAAATTTACAAAAATGATTGCAAATATGGCAGAAATAGTATAAGATATAAACATGGTAAATGTTTACAATTTTAATCCCAAAATTAAAAATTTATTGTGAATAATACTGTTTTTAGATGTTTCTCCTATTGCTATCATAGTAAAATCAGGATAGCTTCATATAAAAACTGAAGCTTAGCAGATTTTTTTTAACAGGAAACGATTAAGCACAGATAAGGGGAAATTATCATTGGTTTCATTAAAGGATATTGCAGTTAAGTGTGGTGTTTCCATAGCAACCGTAAGTAAGGCACTCAATAACCATAAGGATATTTCTGAGGCTACGAAGGAACTGATTAACAGGACTGCAAAGGAAATGGGTTATTTGCCGAATTCCTTTGCCAGGGCCCTTAAAACCAACAAAACATATAATCTGGGTGTGCTTTTTGCAGATGAAGCAAATAATGGCCTGACCCATGATTATTTTAACAGGGTTTTGAACAGCTTTAAGGAAGAGGCTGAGCGCAAAGGCTATGACATTACCTTTATAAATAAGCATGTTGGAGAAAAATGCTTGTCCTATTATGAACATGCCAAATATAGAGGTGTTGACGGAATAGTTATAGCCTGTATCAATTTCTACGATCCGGATGTTGTTGAACTGATCCAGAGTGACATTCCGGTGGTTACAATCGACCATGTTTTTGACAATCGAACATCAGTTGTTTCCGATAATATTAAGGGCATGCAGGACTTGGTGACTTATATATATCAGATGGGACATCGAAAAATAGCCTACATACATGGAGCGGATTCATCCGTTACCAGAAACCGTGTCGGCAGCTTTTATAAAACCTGCGGAGAACTGGGTCTTACAATTCCTGACAGTTATGTTCAGTCCGGAATATACAGGGACCCTGAATCGACTGCGCTTCTTACCAGGCAATTGCTTAATCTTAAGGAGCGACCCACATGCATTCTTTTTCCCGATGATTTTTCCAGTATAGGCGGAATTAATACAATTAAGCAGTATGGCTTACGAATTCCGGATGATATTTCTGTCGCCGGATATGATGGAATATTTTTGTCACAATTCCTGGAACCAAAGCTTACAACAATAAGACAGGATACGGAATCTATAGGCAGAAGTGCAGCAGAAAAATTAATAGCTATGATTGAAAATCCCAAAGCATCCATAATTGAAAGGGTGGTGGTAGAGGGCAGGATTCTTATTGGTAATTCCGTAAAAAAGCAAAACTAATACACTATCTGACTGACTATTTGATACTGCTTAATGCCAGATTTACAAAAGAAATTGGATATATACACATATCCGCTGAGACGTGCCACCGAAGAATTGTAAAATTCAATGTAATGCACCAATGATAAAAGGAAAGGAAGGGATTATTGAATCTTATATAGAGAGGGAGGATTACATTGAAGAAGAAGATTATCAGTATTTTATTAATGGTTGCAATGTTGATAGCATTATTGGCTGGCTGTGGGACAAAAACTGATGACAAGACCGGATCGGATCAGCAGACAACAACACAGAATTAGGATTCCGGCAGTCAAAAAAGCGACAATTCTGAAAAGTCACAGTCGGATGAAGGAAAGGTACTGAACATATATTGCTGGAATACTGAATTCCAGAACAGGATTATTGCTTTCTATCCCAACTATAAGGATAATGGTGATGGTACAGGCAGTATTGGGGATATAAAGGTCAACTGGATTATTACTCCCAATGAAAATAATGCATATCAGAACAAGCTTGATGAGGCTCTGCTGGCACAGGAAAGTGCAGCAGCGGATGACAGGGTTGATATATTCCTCATCGAAGCCGACTATGCTTTGAAGTATGTTGATACGGATTATACCATGAGTCTTGATGAAGTAGGTATTACTGCTGAGGATTTGAAGAATCAGTATAAATACACCCAGGAAATTGTAACCGACAGCAAGGGCAGGATTAAGGCAACATCATGGCAGGCTACTCCCGGCTTATTTGCCTACAGGCGTTCCATTGCCAAGGATGTGCTTGGAACCGATGATCCTGATAAGGTTCAGGAAATGTTAAGCAATTGGGATAAGTTCAATGAAGTGGCTGCAAAAATGAAGGAAAAAGGCTATACCATGCTGTCAGGATATGATGATGCATACAGAACCTTCTCCAATAATGTATCGGGGCCATGGGTACAAAACGGTAAAGTGGTAGTTGACCCCAACCTTATGAAATGGGTAGATCAGACCAAGGAATTTACTGATAAGGGCTATAATAACAAGACCTCACTCTGGAGCGCAGAATGGGGTGCAGATCAGGGACCTAACGGAAAGACCTTCGGCTTCTTCTATTCCACATGGGGTATTAATTTCACCTTAATGGATTACTCACTGGCAGATGCTGAAGGACCTAAGGAGGTTGGCAATGGTATCTATGGTGACTGGGCAGTTTGTTATGGACCCGAACCCTTCTACTGGGGCGGAACATGGATCTGTGCCGCAAGAGGTACCGACAATATAGCCACCATCAGGGATATCATGTATACAATGACCTGCGATAAGGCTACAATGAAGAGGATCACCGAGGAGGTTGCCGACTATACCAATCACAGGGAAGCTATGAATGAGATAGCAAAGAGCGATTACAGCTTTGACTTCCTGGGCGGACAGAATCACATTGCCCTCTTTACCGAAGTTGCTGACAAGATTGATATGAGCAATACATCTCCATATGACCAGGGTTGCAATGAGGAATTCCAGAAGGCATTAAAGGATTACTTCGATGGTAATGTTACAAAGGAACAAGCTTTGCAGAACTTCTATAACAATATAAAGGTAAAATATCCTGAATTGGTGACAGAATAAGCCCGGTAATTGAATACAGGATGAAGCTTAGTCTTCATCCTGTATTCTTAAGATCAGCCCAATGGGTGCATGTTCCATAGCTTTTTTAAGGAAGGCAAGGTATTGATATGATAAAAAAAAGGAAGAGCTGCGTAAGCTATACAAAATGGGGCTATATATTTTTAATCCCTTTTTTCCTGGTATATGTGATATTCTCATTAATACCCCTGGTATCGGTTTTTTACAACAGTCTGTTTGAAAACTACAGATCCGGGCTGAATCAGATTGGTCCTAATTTTACGGGACTGAATAATTTTAAGATATTACTGTCAAATAAGGATTTATTGACATTTGCCAAAAATACTATCATAGTGTGGCTGATTGGCTTTATACCGCAAATTTTGATTTCTTTGCTGCTGGCCGCCTGGTTTGCAAATACAAGATTAAGAATAAGAAATGCCGGTTTTTTCAAAGCTGTTATCTATATGCCTAATTTGATTATGGCATCAGCCTTTGCCATGCTTTTCTTTACTTTGTTCAGTGACAACGGACCGGTGAATGATCTGCTTGTTAAGCTGGGAATACTTGATGAGCCCTTCCGCTTCCTGGCCAGTGTAGAAGGAACCAGAGGGCTGATAGCATCAATGAATTTCTTAATGTGGTTTGGCAATACCACAATTCTTTTGATGGCAGGAATTATGGGGATCGACAGCACGCTGTTTGAAGCTGCGGAGGTTGACGGAGCCAGCCAGTTTCAGGCATTCAGGTTAATTACCATGCCACTGCTAAGACCCATTCTGCTGTATGTTTTGATGACATCTATGATTGGCGGAATTCAGATGTTTGATGTTCCCCAGATTCTCACCAACGGTTCAGGTAATCCCAATAGTATATCAAAGAC
>JAAZDK010000140.1 GCA_012512855.1 Clostridiales bacterium | reverse complement strand
GTTAAATCTGCTCCGGTTGCCTGTAAGCCACTGAAAATAGCATCTCCGCTGCCTTGCTGAGCAACCTTGCCCATGTCACCATTCAGAAGCTTCTTGGTGTTGAATTCTGTATCTGTTGAAATTCTGTTGATTTCAGAAATCAACTGATCAATTTCCTTCTGAAGCTCTGCACGATCATCATCGGTGTTGGTATCGTTAGATGCCTGAACAGCAAGCTCACGCATACGCTGCAGGATTGAATGGGTCTCATTCAATGCGCCCTCTGCTGTCTGGATTAAGCTGATACCATCCTGAGCATTTCTTGAAGCCATGTCAAGGCCACGGATCTGGCCGCGCATCTTCTCGGAAATTGCCAAGCCGGCTGCGTCATCGCCTGCACGATTGATGCGAAGACCGCTTGAAAGCTTCTCCATATTCTTTGACTGTGCGCTGTTAGCTACGCCCAGCTGACGGTGTGTGTTAAGTGCTGCAATATTGTGATTAATAATCATAAAAGAATACCTCCTTGTTTTAAAATATGTTCACATCCATATGAACAAATATTTATAAATAAAATCTACTTTTATCAATACATGGCCGTACGCACCGATGTACGGTAAAAGTAAATTTTATTTACTTACTTTATATATCGGACAAATCACTGAATACTTTAGAGCGAATTCTAAAATTTTTACTTTTTTTCATCAAAAAAATATGTGCTATTTATGCTGGCATTATTGATGCTGGAATAGTATTTGGCTGCCGTCCTGCTGTTCACCTTAAAGCTTCTGATACTGTCACGCTTGGTACGGAAATAAATGTCCATCTTATCCTTATTGCGCCTTTCCATAACCTCAAGCTTTACACCTTTATCTGTTACCTCAGCAATCAGCTTTTTGAGCCTTTCTACCTGAGTCCTGTAAGCGCCGGGACTAGCTTTAAGCTCCTCCTGAACCCTTTGGTACAGCTGCTCAAAGCCACTGTCCAGCTCATCAATTTTTTTGATAAGCTCACTCTTACAGCCGATAATGCTGACAAATTGCTCGTCCTCCAGTTGATCGGCTGCAATCAGGGCTTCCTGCTTTGCGGTAAGCTCTATGAGTTCATCCAGACAGGCGGCCTTTTTCTCCAGGGACTTCTCCAGCAAGGAGAGATAAACCGTATTCTGATTATTCTGCCCAAAATCAAATGTATTGCCCACCAGGTTCATCCTCCCTCCGTTATATCTGCATTACATGGCTACCTTTGGAGAATTAGCCAGCTTCATGGCTTCCTTCCATGTGTCACGCAATTCCCTGATTAAGCCCAGAACCTCTTCTATTTTTGACTTGTCCTTCTTAATGTTGGCTTCTATCAGGTTTCTGTTTATAAAATCATATATTGAATCCAATTGCATGGAAACAGGATATTTCATATCCAGGGTAGATCTTAGCTCCAAAATAATATTTTCAGCTTTAATAATGTTAAGGTTAGCTTTCTGCATATCATTCTTCTCGATTGCCATAATAGCAATATTGCAGAACTTGATTGCCCCCTCATAAAGCATCAGAGTAAGCTCAGCAGGTGTTGCCGTCATAACCTTGCTGTCATTATATGCTGAAGCAGCGTTATTAGCCATTTAAATTACCTCCGTTTCAACCGCAGTTATTGTGTACCTGTATTATACCCCAGCAGTGACATCAGTGACGAGCTTTGTGCATTCAACTGCGACAACATCTTCTCCATTGCCGTGAATTGCCTGTAATAACGATCCTCTATTGCCAGCAGCTTCTTTTCCATATCCGAAAGCTCCAGCTTATATTCGTCAAGAGTATTCTTTATCTCCTTATCGTTATAGAAGGACAAGGCACTGCTTAAACTGGTGCCCTTCATATCCTCCTGCATGGCGGAATACAAATCACCAACAAGCTTGGTAAACAGTGTCATAACAGCATCGGGATCCTCAGACAGCGCCTCCATAAGCTTATTTTCCTCCGTCGCCCTCAGGGTGTCCTCCTTATCTCCGTCTATATGCAGTATGCCCTTCTCGGTATATCTAACCGATGTAATACCCAGAGAAGCCAATGAATAGGATTTGCCGTTATAGCTTACACTGCCGCTTAGCGTAGTCCTCAGAGTGTTTATCAGAGAGCCTACCGTGCCATCTCTTCTCAGCAGGGAATCCTTTATCTTGTTCTCCCATTTTTCAATCTGATCTTCTGTCATGGCTTCACGCTGCTCGTCGGTCAAAGGCTCGTATCCCCTCGCCAATTCAGCATCATATGCTTCATTCAGGGCTGTCAGCACTTCATTATATGATTTGATGAAGCCCTTTAGCATATCATATATTGCCTGTGTATCCCTTGTTATATTGACTCGTACGGTTTCAGCAGCATCTGTTTTGCCTTTTACCGTTATGGTAAGTCCGTTTACCGTAATTGTGTTTGATGAGCTCCTGATTTCAGCATTGTTATACCTAATAACTGCATCAGAGGCTTCAACTACAGAAACACCGTTTGAAACCTCCAATTTCCCCGGATCGCCATCCTTAAATATGATCTCACTTAAGCCCAGCGCTTCCAGAGCATCCTTTGCATCAGGATCATCCTCAGAGGTCATCTTTATTTCAAATGCATTCTCAAGTCCGCTTTTCTTTGAACTTATGAAAAATCTCTGCTGGCTGGTATCAAAGGATGCGTTTAAACCGGCCTTCTGAAGTGCGCTTACAAAGTCCGAGACTGTAGTCTCCTCTGTAATATCAAGCTTAACCTTCTCTTCTCCACCTACTGAAATACTAATTGCTGATGCGTTAAATTTTTCATCCAAATCTGCAAGCTTTGTGGAATATGTAACATTTTTGTTACCCTGAATCTTTGCGCCGGTAATATATTGGGCGCTGGCCACAGAATCTACCTGAATGGTATGCATACCCTCAGGAACATTACCGGAAGCGCTTACTTCAACTTTGTCGCTATTGGAGGAAGTGGCCTTTTTTATATTATAGCTTCCCTGCAGCCTCAGCTTTGACACATGGTCGGTATATAAAGCGTAAATCTTTGAATTTAAGCCCTTCCACTTCTCCTGCTTCCATTCCAGCTTGGTTATTTTATTCTGTATTTTGATCTTTTTGGTGCTTTGCACCTGCATAAGCTCTTTAATAATACTCTCAGTATCAAGTCCTGATACTACTCCAGACATCCGAATGGGCATAATACCCCTCCTTTCTATGTAGAGCCGCTACTGTTTATCTCTTTTCGTCTACAATAATACCCGCCAGCTCCCATAGCTTCTGAATCAGCTCTATAGTTTCCTCAGGCGGAATCTCACGAATAACTTCATCTGTTTCCCTGTCAATCACCGTTATAGCAACTCTGTTAATATCCTCATAGTACTTGAATTCACATCTTGTTTTAGTGAATCTCAGCTTGTGATTGGCCATATCAATAGCGCTTTTGAGTTGAATGGCTTTATCATTTTGCTTATTAGCCTGTCCATTATCGCCGGTAACCGTATTGGACGGCGTATTCTGTGCTTGCTCCTGCAAGCTTATATTAGGTACCTTTTTTTCCGGCATGTCTATATCCCTATAGGCAGCCACAGACAATGATTTAATTTCCATTATTTATTCCACCTCCATGTGAATAAATACATAGTTGAAACAATTAGTAAATTGAACTTCCGTCATCCTTGACCAGTGTATAGTTTTCATTCTATTTATCGGAAAATTTGCTTAATTACTTTATAGTAATTTGCTTATTAAAAATTTAATGCTCTATTGTCCATAATTTCTCGCTGTAAATTAATCAAACAGCTTTTTAATCGCTTCAACCGATACGTCCGTATTGACCGCTTCCTTGTTGGACTCCTGAATCTGCAGATAAATTTCCTTTCGATAAATCGGTACTGCCTTTGGCGCATTTATTCCAAGCTTCACCTGATCGCCCTTAACCTCCAAAACAGTGATTTCTATATCATTGCCGATTACAATTGATTCATTAACCTTTCTTGACAGGGCCAGCATCTATTTGCCCTCCTTTGTTGCCTTATATGCCTGTAGCTCTTCATAGAAATAATGCTTTATTTCATACTCAGGGTTTTCTGCAATAACCTGGGCGCCCTTTTTAAGATCAGAGTTAATTATGAACGGAGCCTTCAAATTGGCGGATATATTTTTAATGTCTGACGGTACAGTAACAGATACCAGCACCACTATATTGCTCTCGTTTAAATTCTCCAGATGCTTTATCAGTTCATCCTCAATAACCGGATTATAGTCCGGCTTGATTATAAATGGACTGATTACCGGAAGGGCGAGTGCCGGTTCATCAATGCTTTGAAGCCATGATATATCAGGTCTTTTACCATCCTGCTCATTATATAAAATGGTAAAGCTCTTACAATCCTCAAACCCAAAGATTCCATTTTCAAAATAAATTATCTTATTCTCATCCAAATCCACTTCACCAAAATGCTTTGTTTTAACCAGCATGATCATCGCCTTCCCTTCTCACTCATTAGTAATTTGCAATTATCAGCAAATTATCCCTTGAACTTATATCAAAAATCATTAGATCAAAAATTAGTATAAAAAGTCCAGAAGCGATTTCTGCACAATCCTGGATGCAGCCGACAGGGATGCGTTGTATAAGGTTTCCGCAGATTTGAACTTAATTATAGTATCCACAATATCGACGTCCTCGTTCTCTGAAAGAAGCTCTTCAAAATCTACCTTTTGGCTGGATAAGCGGTTTTCAGTCAGCTCAAGCCGTACATATCTGCTGCCAAGGTCGGCCACCGCTGTATTTACCAGATCCTGCTGCTCGCCCGATACCTTTATTCCTTTGCTGAAAGCTCTCTGCATAGCTTCCTTTTTCAGCACCAGCTCCGTCTGAAGCTGCTCCTTCATCTTTGTATATCTTTCCCTGTCTGCTTCGGACAAATTATTGTCTGCCAGGCGCTTTTCCACCTCTGCTATCTTTTCCTCAGTTTTAACCACATCATTTACAGCATTCAAAATATCATCTATGCAGCGGCCTATCTCATGGGTAATTGCATCAGAGCCCTCGACATTTATAGCCAGTCTTTGATTATAATTAACCTCAAACTCAATCTGCTGCTTTTGCTTAGTATAGCTTATCGGTTCAAGCTCAGGCTTGCTGTTATCGGTCACCGTACAGTCAAAATAATGCTCGGGCCTTAAGCTTCCCTTTTCAAAGCCTGTCTTGGAATATGTTATTTCCATCATATCGGTCTTGCGGAATACCTCATAAGCATCCTTACCCAGTATTATCTCTCCGGTTTCAGGTATATAATGCGCAACCGCATCATCCGGTGTATAGGCCTTAGGATCGGTTGCAGATATGCTGACCAGCTGGGTAAAGACCTCAGCCTGCACCAGATTGCCTTTATCATCCTTGCTGTAAAGGATTATATTATCAGGCTTGGCTTCATCCAATTTATCATAAGCAAGCTGTATCCTGTAGACCTCCTCCATCTTGGGAACTTCACTGAAGTCTATGGCAGGATCATCAAAATCCTCCAGCTCGTAGCTGCCCGTTACCTTGGTAATCACCTGCAGCTTGCCGATTTCTATTCTTTCCGTAATACTATAGCTCAAATCCGGCTCATCATAAGTAAACAGCAAAGGTGTATCGGTTTTAAAGCCCGAGAAGACATATCTGCCTGCAAAATTAGCATTACCCTCCTGATAAATTTGCTGCTTCATTTGTTCCATATTGGATACTATGGCGGATCTGTCCTTTGCGGTAAGTGTATCATTGCTGCCCTGCACGCAATAGGTATTAATCTGCCTTAATATGTCATTAACAGTACGAAGGGCGCTTTCCGTCACATTCATCCATGACATGGCATCCGGTATGTTTTTTTCATAGTATTGCTTAAGCTCAGTCAGGTTTGTCCTGAGCTTCAATGCCCTTACTGTTACAATAGGATCATCCGAAGGCCTCTGTATCTTCTTGCCGGTGGAATATTGCTCCTCCAGCTTGGACAAGCTCAGTTTATTCTTATTGATATTGCTCATCATGTTATTGGTCATCATTTTATTCGTGATTCTCATAATAACCCTCCATTTGGCCAACTTGATTTATCATACCGGTCTTCATACACCCATGTAATTTATAAGTCTGTCGTATACCTCATCCATTACGCTTATTACCTTGGCCGACAGATTATAAGCATTCTGGAATCTCATCAAATTCATTGCCTCTTCATCTATATCCACGCCCGATACGGAAAGTCTCTGGTTGGTAATCGCCTGCAATATATTGCTCTGGCTGTCCGAAAAGGTGGTTGCCGATTTGGCGTCTATACCAATCTCAGCCACCAGGGTGTTAAAGAACTCATCAGGAGCTCCCTGCTCGAACATCAGTCTGTTTTCCTTTAACTCCAGCAGCTTCATAACTATATCGTTATTTTCAACACCATCAACTACATTAGTAGCTGTGGCAAGAAGTCCGGGGTTATTAAAGAATTCCTTATTTACCGTGAAGTTTCCTGCCACCATAAAGTAGTATGAGCCGTAAAGGGGCTGATCCTCCGGTACCTCCTCATAATAGCTGCCTGTCTGTGAGTTAAAGCTGTTATAATCATAATATTCTTCATCCTCGGAGCCTCGCAGGGGACCAAAGGTATAGTATCTTCCGTTTACCTTGTTGACCGCACTGAATATATCCATACCCGGATTTCCGTTCATGTCAACACCGCTTCTGTGTACATTATTAAAGGCCATCGCAAAGGTTCTGATGAACTTGTTCATCTGATCCATATAGTAGGGTATACCCTTGTAATCTATGCTTCTGCCTATTTCCGAGCTTTCGTTTTCGGCATCTGCTATCACATAATCCTTTAATTCAAAGGTATATACAAATTTACCGCTTTCCTCGTCTACAGTAACCGAAAAGCCTATATATTCATATTCCCTGTTGCCTACCTTGACGATGCCTGTCTCGGGTATATTCAGATCTGCAACATTATTGATATTGGTATCTGACATTGTAATAAAGTTTTCTCCGGCTATAGCATTTACCTTGCCCTGCAGATTAAACTGGTTATTACCGTCACGAATCTCAAACAGAGCCTGAAGGCTTCCACCCAAGGTAGGACTGTCGGAGGCAAATCTCTGACCGTTGTCCCAATAGATATCGTACAAGCCATCAGCATCATTCTGATTTACCTTGTGTTCGCGGGGCACCACCTTGAGGGTGTTGTAAAGTATACCATCCACCAGGGTGGCTCCGTCTATCTTTACCACATAGCTGGTTACACCGACTCCGCTGTCTCCTACCGTCTTCTCGGTAACGGATACATTGGCTATCTGCGACAGCTCATCTATCAGCAGAGCTCTCTGGTCTCTCAGATCATTAGCAATACCTCCGTTAACCTCAAGAGTAATAATCTGCTTGGTCAGTGAGGAAATCTGCTTGGCAATTGAATTGATCTGATCCACCTGATTGCGGATTTCGAAATTGCATTCCTCCTGCAGGTGCTTAAGATTTGTAGCTACCGAATTAAAATACTCAGTCAGGCTTTCGGCATAATTGATAAATTGTGTACGGGTCGTATTGCTTGAAGGATTTTTTGCAAGCTCCTGCAGGCTTTTATACATCGAACTGAAGGTCGTAGTGAAACCGTCAACGCTTACATCATTAAAATAATTCTCAATTTCGGTCATGTAATGGGATTTGGTATTGTATTCACCAAAGATCGTATTGTTCTTCCAGAATTTCATATCATAATATTGCTCCCGCATCTGTATAACACCGGTTACACTTACGCCTGTACCTGCCATACCGTAGCTGCTGTTGACCCTCAGGGCCTTGGATGCGGTCTGGGTCATAACCTGCCTGCTAAAACCCGGTGTCTCGGTGTTGGCTATATTATGGGCAGTAGTGTTCAGAGCTGCCTGATATGCATACAGCCCTGATTTTCCTATATTTAATCCGAAGAATGTTGATCTCATAGTCAATCCCCATTTCCGCCAATAATGGCTTTTTTAGTATGGAATTATTTACATAGCGCTTTTGTCTATAGCTTTTCTATTATATCCTTCAGCATTTCACTGATCACATTTATGTACCTGGCCGATGCATTATAGGCATGCTGGTATTTAATCAGGTTGGTTAATTCCTCATCAGAGGAAACGGCTGTTATCTCCATCCTCTTGTTATCTATGCTTTCTACCATCGATGCCTGATTGCTGCTGATGGTGCGGTATTGCTCACCCAGGTTTGCCAGCTCTGAAATAAAGGAATTATAATAGTCGCTGAAGTTATTCTTTGTAAGGTAATTGGGTGATAAGGTGGCAAAGGGTTTCTGCCACGCCTCCAAAAGCTTTTTGGCAGTTTCAATATCAAAATCACCGGTTCCCATATTACTTGACAGGGGAATCAGGGCATAGTTATGAAGAATATTCGGATTAACAGTGATTTCTCCAAGAGTAAAAAGAGAATAGTTATCTTCCGGATTTTCTTCATTATATATTCTGGCAATTATGGTTTCGGTAGTGCCGTCCTCTTTTAAAATAACTATCTCCTCCGGCTCTGTGTAACGGGGAGTGGATTTTCTGTTAAACAGGGCCTCTCCCATCGTCTTGCCGGCATCAGCTCCCACCGGAGCCCTCTCCTCATCAAGAATCTTTATCTTGGTACCATCTGCCAGTGTTACTTCCTTATTGGGACAGAGTATATCATTAATTGTTGTTGTAATACCATGAATTAATTGATCAAATTGCGCCTGAATATTCATAATTACAGATGCGCCAATCGTATTGTTATATTCAATAACGGCCTTTTCATACAAGCTATCGGATTCAAAATTCTCTCTTACCGGTATGTCGGTATAATTAGCCTGCTTATAACCTCTTGCTACCAGAAGTCCTTTAAGCGAACCTATATCGGTATTCTTTTCCGAAGTCACAGCCTTGTCCAGATTGAAGACATCCACATTGCCATGGCTTAGCCAAACCGGCTTCAGCATGTCGGTGCTCTCGTTAACCTTCACTGTTCCCATGCGATAAACATTGTCCTCATCAACGAAGGTTACTCCTTCTATGCTGACATAAACCATGGAATTACTGTTTTCCTTATATGTAATGCTCACCATCTGGCTGAGCTCGTCCAGCAGATTGTTGCGCTGATCCCGAAGGTCGTTGGCCTTCTCTCCGGCGCTTTCATATTGCCTGATCTTCAGGTTGAGCTCTCTTAGCTCGTCGCCAATCTTGTTTATTCGATCAACCTGATCCTTTATCTTTGTATTAAGATTTATCTGATAATCCTTTAACTGTTTGGATATGTTTTCTGCGCGTTCAATAAAGTTTACAGCTGTCTCTACCAAGGACGACCTGGCTACTATATTGTCAGGTTCCTTTGCCAGCTCCTGCAGTGCAACCCAGAAATTGTTCATGGTTTCCTGGAAGCTTTCTCCTTCCAGTTCCCCAAACAGACCCTCTATTTCATAGAGAGCTTCATACTGGGCTTCATAAAAGGCCTGTCTTCCTATTTCCTGACGATAGGCCTGATCAAGGAAGAAATCCCTTACCTGCTTGATTTCGGCAAAATCCGCTCCCAGTCCCTTCATGAAGGAGGATAGGTGGGATTCTCCCAATTTTATATATCTAAAATCCGTCTGAACCACCTGCTGCCGCACAAAACCCTTGGTATCAACATTGGCCAGATTATGTGCGGTCACATTCAATGCAGCCTGACTTACATTCAAACCGGATACACCTATATACAAACTACCAAACGAAGCCATACTATCACCTACCTTATTACTCTAGCAGCCATAATCACTGCTTAGCATCAAACATGCTTGTCCCGGGAATATGTGTCTCATATTTTGAAGCACGCTTTGTATAAGTATTATCTGCCACTATTCTTGTGCTCTGGATAAAATTCATATTAAATTCTATCATCTCAAGTGATTGCTCTATTAAAGCTTTATTGCGATCATTTACGTTTACCAGCCTACCCACGGCATCATTAAGCTCGTCACGCAATTTGGAAAGCGCCTGCTGCTGGTCCGGCTGCTTTCCCAAAAGAGCAATAAGGGTGCGAAGATTGAATTCTCCTGTCCTTCTGTTTATGACCGTTCTAATATCGTTCATAACAGCTTCTCTTTTGCGCTCCAGAGACATAATCCTGTCAATTGCAGCCTGCTCCCTGCCGGTTATTTCCTGAAGTGCCTCCAGGTTATTCTCTACTATGATCCTGGTCTTGGCTTCAGATATCGGTATCAGCTCTTTATATATTGCTAGTTCTTCGTTAAGTATGCTTTTTAATTCATCAATTAAGCTTGCCAAATTACATCCAACCTTCTTGTCAGGAGCGCTAAAGGCAAAGCACCTTTAACCGCTCCAATATTGATATAGGTTTACTGCTGCTCATTCATATTCAGGATCTTTTCTGCCAGCTCCTCCAGCCTTACATTATAGCTTCCGGCTTCCATGCGTTTCTTAATATCATTTACCTTGGCTTCCCTGATATCGGGAGTAGCAGCCACTATCTGTCTGGCCACATTGTAGTCCTTGCCCGTCTGGGATATTTCAAATGTATCCTGGGAAGCGCTTCTTTTTACTTTACCGGTGCTCTTGACACCTTGGGCCTTATAGACTTCACTAATCTTGTTGAATGCATCTATTCTCATCATATTCACCACCTATCCGTAACATATTACCGCTTACTCTACAATATTTATCGGATAAATTGCGATTTATATTATAGCAGTTTAAAAATTTCTTCTTAAATATATATACATATTGCGACTTATTGCGTTCTTTATTGTTATTTTGCACAATAATACCCTATAATATTTCCAGATAATTGATAATCCATTATTTATTGTGCCAAAGCATCTTTGCCGATGACCGCCATATAATTATTAAACTCTAATTTTATTAATTTCCTGCAATACAAGCAGTAATCAAAAGAAGCTTCCCTCATTTACAAAGGGAAGCTTTTATTAATCCGGCAGTTATTCAGTCCTGCCTGTTATATTTTATTTTTTCTTGCTTGATTTATTTGTCTTGCCTGTCTTTTGAGTTAAGAGCTTTATTGCCTCCTGCAGCTGATTATCCTTCTCAATAGGAACATTCAGCTGGTTCTGCCACTCCTTGTCAAGCTCCACCTCAATATCCGGCTTTATACCGGTTCCATGGATATTGCGGCCCTTGGGAGTATAATACTTGGATACGGTCAGCTTGACTGCGGTACCGTCTGATAGAGGTATAACCTTTTGGACTATACCCTTGCCGAAGCTGGT
>JAAZDK010000139.1 GCA_012512855.1 Clostridiales bacterium | reverse complement strand
TTAAGTCAGCATAAATATAAATATATCAATATAAATATTATATCTAAGTATGGCCGGCAAGAGTACAGGATTAAACCCTGATATTATGCCGGCCGCTTTTGTTTTATATAAGAATGTGTAAACTCTCATATTTATAAGAAAATATCCGTCCTTAATAATTGCTCTTTATTTTATTCTTCTGATATGCTTCTTTTATATAAAAGCCCTGATATAAGCGATAGTATAATCAGATTGGCGGCTATTACAGCAATTCCTGAAGGAATCATTTCTTTGCCTGCCATCAGCCTGCTCAGTTGCCCCGCATAGGTTAAGTCGGCAACAGCTGCGATTTTTTCATTAAAATTGGCCAGCATCGGCAGGAAGGCAAAAAGGATCCCAATCGGAACAGCAATACCGTTGGCGGCAGCCGCATTCTTTAAAAACAGGCCTATACAGATGCCAAGAATAATAGATATCAGACTGCCGGCTCCCAAGGCCAGGATAAATAAAGAAATACTTTTTATAGGACCATAGAGGAGAAAGCTGCAGCCTGTAAGCAGGTTGGCTAGTATTATAAAGCCTCCTACGCTCAACAGGTACTCCTTTAGGGTGACATTGGACATAATCAAAACCCTCAGGGTGTTTTTTTCCCTCTCCTCTGCTATAAAGGAGGAGGCGGCGACGATGGGGGTAAAGACAGCATGCATGGTGGCAAAGATGGAGATAAACAGCTCGCCGCTGCCTGCTTGATCCTTCATAGCCTGCGTCATAATCAGGGCAACCATCGGATAGATAAAGAACAAAAGAAGTACAGGCGCATTTTTAATGCAATCCTTGCCTTGCTTGATAAAGAGAGCACCGACATTTTGAATACGCATTATCGATCAAGCTCCTTCCCGGTCAGTTTCATAAAGACCGTTTCAAGATTTGGTTCAGAGGAATGAATGGCTGCCACATTGTCCCTGCTGAAATAGTCGGCTATGGCAGCGGCATATTTCGGTGTATTGTAAAAGCAGACGCTGTGGCCATCCTTCCCCAGAATGGTTATAGTATTTTTATCGTTATACTTTCTGCAAAGCTCATCCGGGACTCCATATTCGACTATTTTGCCATCGCACAGAAGAGCCACATGGTCACAAAGCTTATGAGCCTCAAGCATATTATGGGTGGTAAGAAATATAGTGGTGCCGGCTGCCTTCAGCTCCAGCAGCAGGGAATGGATATCATTTGCTGTGGCAGGATCAAGGCCGCTGGTAGGCTCATCAAGAAACAGTATTTTTGGATTATGCAGCAGGGCCCTGGCCAGTATCAGCCTTTGCCGCATACCTTTGGAAAGCTTGCCGGCCTGCACCCTTTTATTATCAAGACCGACCCGCGTGAGTATTGCCGGTATAATATCTTTTTTGACACCATGAAGACTGGCAAACAAACGCAGATTATCATAGCAGGACAATCTTTCATAGATGCCGGAATTGTCAGTTACTATACCAATGTCGGCATAAATGCTGCGATCAAGCCTGTCACAGCTTTTTCCAAGTATATGGGCGTCTCCACTGTAGCTTAACTGCCCTGTCAGTATTTTTATAAGGGTGGTTTTGCCGGCTCCTGAGGGGCCAAGCAAACCAAACAGCTCACCCTCTGAAACGCTGAGGGATATTTTATTAAGAACCTGTTTACCTCCGAATGATTTTACCAGCTGCTCAATGCATATGCTTATCATGATTAACCTCCCTGTCAGACTTTATTCCTCATCATTAATTGCTGTATGTTTCCTTTTATAATCGTCCAGCAAGGCAGTATAGCGCCGGCTTTCTATTTTGTTTTTAATAATTAAAAAGGCTGAAATTATTATGCAGCTTCCTCCGAAGCATATAATAAAGCCTGCCCATCCCATGGCGTAATCCAGGGGGAACCAGTTAAAAATAATTATGAAAATAACGCTGGATATAAATATGCTAAAGAGCATAAATACCGTACGCCACAGAGTCATCATCCTCTTAAAAATTCTCTCTGAAAAGAAAAATTTCTTAAGAGCTGTTATAATGGCCGAGCTGAGCAAAAACTGCATAATAGTGGAGGAGGCCAGACCCTTTGATCCAAGCTGGAAAAGAGGGGACAGCTCTTTTGCACCTTCTCCAAAAAGGGATGCCAAAAATATCAGGATTAATATGGTAAAAGCAAACAATATCAACGTTTGTGCTGCAAAGTCAAATATTTCTTTATTTTTGATGTTCATTATTTCACCCCTAACCTTGCCTTGATAATCGGCGAATATTGTCTGGATACATAAAGCTTTTCATTATTGCTCATGGTAACCAATAGCTTTCCGTCTATGTCAGGCTTAATCGATATAATCTGCTGCAAATTAATGATGCAGGATTTGTTTGCCCGGAGAAAGTCCATGGCCGCCAATTGCTCCTCCAGCTCATACAGCTTCAATTCCGTCTCATAAACATCATTTTTAGTATAGAAGAAGGTTTTTTTGTCAACCGTATCAATATATAGAACCTTTACTGCGTCCAAAATATAGGTTTGCCCGTCCTTTTTGCCCGTCAGCTTAAGATCAATTACACGGAGCATGGATATAAGCCTTTCGACATCAGGACTTAAGCGCTTGCAGTTAATGGTTATCTCAATCTCTCTGAAGTTGGGATCCTCATTTATATGTATTTTCAAACAGCGGCACCTCCGTTTCAATTACACTATATATTTTCTGCCATAATTTATCAAGCTCAGGTCTACCAAGTTGCGGATTTTGCCTGCTAAGTTGCTAATATTGTAAGCCGAAAGCGGCAAAAAGCGACTATGTCTGTAAGCCTGAAGCAAGCCTGATTATTCTATATCAGGCATATTAAGTTTATAAATTTTTATCAAATTATATCATGCTGATTAAGCGCATAAACTTTACTCACAGAATCAAATACTAACTCAAGCATAAGCAATTTAAAGCTTAAGACGCATTAGAGCAGATACCGGTATTTAAGCCGGAGTTTAAGAGGAGGAACATGCCATGAACAAGGAAAAAAGAGAAAAGCAGGCCCAGCAGAGGGCACAGGATAAATTCAACAATGTCACCAATTCCGTAAAAGCTCACAATCAGAACCAGGAGCATAATGTCAGGGAGGAGGGAATTGGAAGGAAGAATAATAAGTACTAGGCCATAGAGCGAAATCAACCATACGGGGATTTCTTCAACCGAAATTAAGCGACTGGGTTATTGTTCCATTTTTATTACTGATTTATAATGCTTATAGAGCGTTCTAATAGACGGCCGTATCCAAATGGGAGCGGGGTGAAAGATATCCTGATATAACCCTGCTCCCGAAATTAGCTGCATATTATAATGTGACGGTTGATGATTTGCTGGGAGTGGGCGAAATAAAAAAACAGGAGAAAAAGGATAAAATAATGGAGGAGTATAAATATTACTCTCAAGTCGGAGATGTTGATGCAGCTATTGAGCTAATGCGCAGCGCCTTAAAGGAATTTCCCAATGATTACACATTTATGTACAATCTCCAGCATTCTTTATTTGTAAGCTTTAAAAAGGAATATGCCGACGAAATTTATGAGATGGGAGAAAGGATAATTAAAAATTGTACAGATGATGAAATAAGATATGGAGCTATTGCGACAATCTGCATAACATATTCATGGCAAAATGACCCTGAATTTGCAAAAAAGTATGCATTCAGACTGCCTACATATAGCAGCACGAGAAACGACGTTCTTAATTATATATTGGAGGGCGAGGAATTGCTGCAGAATACACAGCACAATTTACAATACCTGCTGCTTATGATTGACATTAATATTAACTGTATGCTGAAGGCCAGGGAATACAGCGATGATCAAAGGCTGTACATGTATGATAAGATAATTAAGTTCTATGAAATACTTTATGATGATGGTGATTTTGGCTTCTATCATTCCCGCCTTCTGGAAGCATATATGAATATTGCGTTGATTTATGCAAAACAAAAAAAGCTGAAGGAAACACTAAAAGGCCTGGCGCAGGCCGCATGGCACGCTATAGCTTATGATACCATGGAGGATCACAAATGTAAATGCAGGCTGTATGTAGCAGGAATGTGGTTGCTTACAGCCTGATGTTTTTTGTGTATGTCCAATCATCGAAGGATCAGTATATCGGGTTATTGGAAAATACTGTGGTATAAAATCCTGATCGAAAACATCTGATTAAATAATATCTGCTTAAGATACGGTTTCCGCAATAAAGAATTGCCATATTCCGTCTGTTGTTGTATTATGATTTAGGCTTGATACAATTCTATTTAAGAATATAATTGAGAATTATATTGAAATATTATAGAGCAGGGCAGTAATAAGGCAGCTATTAGCCAAGCCAACCCTATCTGTAAATGATATAATTAACAGAGAAATATAATATTACACAGCTACGGGGGTATTAATGATAAAATGATTTTTGAAACACACGCACATTATGAGGATAAAGCCTTTGATGAGGACAGGGATCAGCTGCTGGCAAGCCTGCCGCAAAGTGGCATAGATTATGTGGTTAATGTGGGCTCTGATCCTGAGACTCTTGATAAAATACTTGAAATTGCCGAAAAATACCCATTTTGCTATGCAGCGGTGGGAATTCATCCGGGAAGTACACACAAGCTGGATGAGGACATGCTTGTCTGGCTTAAGGAAAAGGCCTCCCACGAAAAGGTGGTGGCTATAGGGGAGATTGGCCTTGACTATTACTGGGACAGTCCTGACAGAGAGACCCAGAAGAAATGGTTTGTCAGGCAGATGGCTCTGGCCAGGGAGCTGTCACTTCCCCTGATTATACACAGCAGGGACGCGGCAAATGATACCTATCAGCTGATGAAGGATATGCATGCGGAGGAAATCGGTGCAATAATCCATTGCTTTGGCTATGGAGTTGAGCAGGCAAGACAATACCTTAATATGGGCTTCTATCTTGGTATCGGAGGTGTTGTTACCTTTACAAACGGCAGGAAGCTCAAAGAGGTGGTGGCTTATGCCCCCATAGAGCAGCTTGTGCTGGAGACCGATTGCCCATATCTGGCTCCGGTTCCCCAGAGGGGAAAGCGAAACAGCTCGCTTTATCTGACTTATATTGCGCAGGAGATAGCAAGGATTAAAAATATTCCTTATGAGAAGGTGCTGGAGATTACTTGCGAAAATGCAAAAAGCTTTTACAGGATCGATAAGTAATTATAAAGCAATTAATAATTTACTGAAGGCAGCAGGCAAGAAGTAGAGACATATTCATCGCAGCTTAATATGGCTCCGATAAGCTGCCTGGTAAGCTTTTATGAAAGGCATGGTTAATGTAAATGGCGGATCTGGGAAACCCTAAGAATACCATAGAGATATTGAATAAATACAAGTTTGTGTTTCAAAAGAAATTCGGTCAGAATTTTCTAATAGATACACATGTACTTGAAAAGATCATCAGGGCAGCACAGATTGATAAGGATGATTTTGTGCTGGAAATAGGGCCGGGAATAGGCACATTAACCCAATACCTCTGTGAAAACGCAAGAGAGGTTGTAGCGGTTGAGATTGATCGGATGCTGATTCCCATTCTGGAGGAGACCCTTTCTTCCTATAATAATGTTACAATAATTAATGAGGATATCCTCAAGCTGGATTTGAAGGACCTGATAGAGGAGAGAAATGCCGGCAGGCCGATAAAGGTGGTAGCTAATTTACCGTATTATATTACAACACCTATTATAATGGACTTGTTTGAAAAGCATATTCCATTAATTAATGTAACGGTAATGGTTCAGAAGGAGGTGGCGGACCGGATCCAGGCTGCCCCCGGCAGCAAGGATTATGGCGCTTTGTCTCTGGCTGTGCAATATTATGCAGAGCCTTATATTGCCGCCTATGTTCCGCCCAACTGCTTTATGCCCAGACCAAATGTAGGCTCAGCAGTAATAAGGATGACCCTCCATAAGGAAGCCCTGGTTAAGCTGGAGGATGAAAGGCTGATGTTTAAGCTGATTAGGGCATCATTTAATCAAAGACGGAAGACTCTGGTTAACAGCCTTAACAATTCTTATGAGCTGGGCTTTAGCAAGGAGCAGATCCAGAAGGCATTGGCCTCCCTGAATATAAGTGAGAATGTCCGCGGTGAGGCCTTAGGGCTGGAAGAATTTGCGGCGCTGGCCAATAAATTATCTGAATATACTAAAGAGTGATAAGTAATTATGCATCAAATGCCATGGCGCTTTAAGGCGGGACCATGGCATTTTTCTTAGATAAAAGTGCCTTTTTGGCTGAGAATATGAAATGTTTTCGTTGATAAATAATATTTTTTCGTTTATAAATAATAATTATATTGCATAATTATAAATTTTATGTTATTATTTATACATTCCACAGGAAAATTAATCGAGCTTCGGGCAACGCCCTTATATTAGAACAGCTAATCTATAATCAGGCTATATTTAATAAAAAATACTGTTGCATATTTGCAGACTTTCTATTATCATATTTAACAATGAAAACGGCAAAAAGGGCAGCAGGAAAGAAAAAATTTTTTACAAATTTTTTTTGCCCATTTTTAGTAAATTTATGTAAGCGATAACACATAAAGATATACTAAGATATTAAAAGCATATGAACTGATAATGAAGGCGGACTCATCTGCAATCAGGGATGAATAGCCTTCCTGAAAATACAATCAAGGGAGAAGAGATTCTCCTACTAATCAAGGGGGATTAGTATGGGTATGAAGAAAAGGGAAGACATCAACAAAATATTGATTATTGGTTCCGGTCCGATTATTATCGGACAAGCCTGTGAATTTGACTATTCCGGTACTCAGGCTTGCAAAGCCCTCAAGAAGCTGGGCTATGAAATTGTATTGGTTAATTCCAACCCTGCAACCATCATGACAGATCCGGGGATGGCTGATGTAACCTATATTGAGCCACTGAATGTGGACCGGTTGACCCAAATTATTGAAAAGGAAAGACCCGATGCTCTGCTTCCTAATCTGGGCGGGCAATCAGGTCTAAATCTTTGCTCTGAATTGGCCAAAAAGGGTGTCCTGGATAAATATAATGTCAAGGTGATAGGTGTTCAGGTTGATGCAATAGAACGCGGTGAGGATCGTATCGAATTTAAGAAAACCATGAATTCCCTCGGAATAGAAGTGCCAAGAAGCGAGGTTGCCTATTCCGTTGATGAGGCTGTCGCCATAGCAAATGAGCTTGGCTATCCTGTGGTTATTCGTCCTGCTTATACCATGGGCGGAGCAGGCGGCGGCCTTGTTTATAATATAGATGAGCTGAAGACTGTCGTTGCGAGAGGATTGGCGGCCAGCCTGGTAGGTCAGGTTCTGGTGGAGGAATCTGTGATGGGCTGGGAGGAGCTGGAGCTTGAGGTAGTCAGGGATGCATCAGGAAAGATGATTACCGTCTGCTTCATTGAAAATATAGATCCAATCGGAGTACATACCGGAGACAGCTTCTGCTGCGCTCCAATGCTGACTATTTCTGAGGATGTGCAAAAGGAGCTTCAGAGACAGGCTTACAGGATTGTGGATGCCATACAGGTAATCGGCGGCACCAATGTCCAATTTGCCCGTAATCCCAAGAACGGCAGAATTGTTGTAATTGAAATAAATCCGAGAACATCCAGATCATCGGCGCTTGCCTCAAAGGCTACAGGCTTCCCGATAGCTTATGTATCCTCCTTGCTTGCCTGCGGACTGAATCTGGAGGATATCCCATGTGGCAAGCATGGTACGCTGGACAAGTATGTTCCTGAATGTGACTATATTGTAATTAAATTTGCCAGATGGGCATTTGAGAAATTCAAAGGCTCAGAGGATAAGCTGGGAACACAGATGAAGGCTGTCGGTGAGGTAATGAGCATCGGCAAGACCTATAAGGAGGCCTTCCAAAAGGCCATCAGAAGTCTTGAGATAGGCCGCTACGGTCTGGGCTATGCCAGGGACTTTGCATCCAAAAGCAAGGAAGAGCTTCTTAACATGCTTCATATTCCAACAAGTGAGCGGCAATTCATTATGTATGAGGCCTTAAGAAAGGGCGCAACTGTTGAGGAGCTTCATGCCCTTACCTATATTAAGCCTTACTTTATAGAGCAGATGAAGGAGCTTGTTGTTGAGGAGGAGGCTCTTAAGGCAAGCTTCATGGGACAGGTTCCGGATGAGGATATTTTAAGAAGTGCTAAGCAAAACGGCTTTTCAGACAAATATTTGAGCCAGCTGCTTTCCGTCAGTGAGGAAGCTATTCGGGAAAGCAGATATAAGGCAGGAATTAAGCAGGCCTGGGATGGTATTCATGTAAGCGGCACTGAGAATGCAAAGTATTATTACTCCAGCTATCATATCAGGGAAGATAAATCACCCTGCTCTAGCAAGCCTAAGGTAATGATCCTTGGTGGCGGCCCGAATCGTATAGGTCAGGGTATTGAGTTTGACTATTGCTGCGTGCATGCAGCCTTTGCACTGAAGGAGCTGGGATTTGAAACAATAATAGTCAACTGTAACCCTGAAACGGTTTCAACCGATTATGATACCTCAGACAAGCTTTACTTTGAGCCGTTGACTCTTGAGGACGTGCTGAGCATTTATGAGAAGGAAAAGCCTCTTGGAGTAATAGCCCAGTTTGGTGGCCAGACTCCTTTAAATCTAGCATCAGAATTAAAGAAGTATGGTGTGAATATTTTAGGTACCTCACCTGAGACTATAGATTTGGCTGAGGACAGGGATCGTTTCCGTCAGATTATGGATGAGCTGAATATACCTATGCCTGAATCAGGTATGGCAATAAATGTTGAGGAAGCCCTGGCCATCGCCCGCAAAATAGGCTACCCTGTAATGGTTCGGCCTTCATATGTGCTTGGCGGCCGCGGAATGGAAATTGTACACGACGATGAAAGCATGGAAATATATATGAAGGCGGCTGTAGGTGTTACACCCGACAGGCCTATTCTGATAGATCGCTTCCTGAACCATGCCCTGGAGTGTGAGGCGGACGCCATCAGTGACGGAGTAGATGCATTTGTACCGGCTGTAATGGAGCATATAGAGCTGGCCGGAATCCATTCGGGAGATTCAGCCTGCGTTATACCTTCACTTCACATTTCGTCTGATAATTTGCAGACTATCAGGGATTATACCATCAAGATAGCTAAGGCAATGAAGGTATGTGGTCTGATGAACATCCAGTATGCCATAGAAAACGGCAAGGTATATGTGCTTGAGGCAAATCCCAGGGCATCAAGAACAGTTCCCCTGGTTTCGAAGGTATGCAATATTCAGATGGTTAAGCTGGCTACTCAGATAATCACAGCATCCCTTACCGGCAAAGCCTCGCCTGTTCCGTCACTAAAGGAAAGCAGCTATAGCCATTATGGTGTTAAAGAGGCCGTATTCCCCTTTAATATGTTTCCTGAGGTGGACCCGGTTCTCGGACCTGAGATGCGCTCAACCGGTGAGGTGCTGGGTCTGGCAGGCAGCTTCGGTGAGGCATTTTATAAAGCCCAGGAGGCTACCAAAACTAAGCTGCCCCTGTCCGGTACGGCATTAATCAGCGTAAATGACAGGGATAAGGCTGAGCTTGTAGAGGTTGCAAAGGGCTTTGCCGAGTGCGGCTTCAAAATAATTGCCACCGGCGGAACCTATGATAAGCTGACAGCAAGTGGCATACAGGCTGAAAGGGTTAACAAGCTTTATCAGGGGAGGCCCAATATTTTGGATTTGATAGCAAACGGGCAGATTAATATAATCCTGAATACACCAATTGACAAGAAGGCAGCCCAGGATGACAGCTATATCAGAAAGGCCGCCATAAAGAGCGGAATCTTTTATGTCACCACAATGGCTGCAGCCAAGGCAACAATAGAGGGCATAAAGGCGGCAAAGAACAACACAATAGCTGTCAAGTCCCTGCAGCAGTTCCATAAGGAAATCAATTTTATCTAAGCTGCAGCTTTACCCGATAAGTAACAAAAGCCTTTGAAAAAGATTAATTCACATAATTACAGAGAAGAGTATTTATATAATTATTTATTAGCCTTGTAAATCAAAGCATTGCTGATAAAGCCCTGCAGGCATACTATAATAGCTGTCCGGCAGGGCTATATTTTTTATGTATCCAAGCTAATTATCTGCTCCCCATAGCTGATATCAAAGCTTTAACTGACCATATCACTAATTAATTTCAATACCTTATATTATAGCTTCTGTTTTATACCCATAAGCGATATACCTGCTTATAACAAGATTATGACCACAGTGTAAGCGGGAATATCGGACCAGATCATGCCGGCGGGTATAATCGGCCTTGTGAGGCAAATGATATAAACTTCATTTGGAATATTAGCAGCCCACATGGAATATATTAAAATGAGCCAGTTTGTGAAACAAGCCTGAGGGTTTAGGAAAGCGAGGGACAAAGATTGACTAATTATAAAAGACTGATCTCCTATATGTATGAATATGAAAATGGCATTAAGAGAAAGAATGTGGGCTATGTCAGAATAGAGGTAAAAAACGGGCAGTGCAAATTTACCATACATATGCAGCTGCCTGGGCAAACGGACAGTGTTTTCCCTACCTACATAATTCATCGGGACAGCAGTGGCCTTGATTTGGTTTACCTTGGGGATTCCTTGCTAAAGGCTAATATGATGGACAGCAGGTTTATTGCTGATGAAGCTAACATTATGGACTCCGGTTATGATCTTAAGGAAATGAGCGGTATACTGATTTTCATGAACGACAATATATTTTTTGCCACCCTGTGGGACGACTATGTGCTAAAGCCTGAAGAGCTGCTGCAGGCGATGAAAGCGGATAATCAGACGTCAAAAGCAAAGCAGAAAAAAAATGAGAGTAAAACAGTTAACAGGCAGCCGGCTGAAATAAAAGCCGAGCCTGACGGTAAGGGGAGTAAGGAGGGCATTATTGGTAAGGGGATAGAGGATACGAAGGATATAGGAGTCCAGAGTGAACCAGATGATGTTAAGGCAACTGATGGGTTCAGTGATGACAAGAACGCTGCTGATAAGCCTCATGTCGAAATGAATGCAGCAGTTGGCTTTAACAAGAATAAGGCCGATGTTGAAAGGGTGGAAGAAAGGCCTAAGGAAGATAAGGACAGCAAGGAAGCGTTGCACGAAAGCAGTATAGAACAGAATAAGGCCTGTGAGGATCTGCAAAGGGCGGATGCTAAAGAAGAAAAACGCGCAGAAGCTGAGAATATAGATAAGAAAAACAGAGAAGAAGAATATTATGAAGAAAAGCTCAGTCTGGAGGAGGAGCTTAAGATACCTACATATAAGTTCCCCAGGGGACTAAAGACAGTGGAAATGTTCCGTCGTTCAATGGCAGTGGCAGATAAAATATATGGTGCCGATAAGGATGACAGGACAAATAAAGTAACAGACGCAAGGCAGCAGGCAGAAGCAAGTATAAATACTGCAAAAGAAAGAATGACTGATGTAGCAGGACCGGATTTGAGCAATAAAGAGCCAATTATGAGAGATGAAAAGGAGCTGAAGGCGGCAGATACCGGTCCGGCAAGGGTTGTTGATGACAGGACTGTCGACCTGGACAGTATTATGGCCCGCTTCAACAGACTATATCCCTTTGAGGAAAATGAGATAGTCATGTGTGTGAAAATAGAACCAAAGGATATCGGCTTGCTGCCTAAGGAATACTGGCCGCTCAGCAGCAACAGCTTCCTGCTGCATGGCTATTATTGCTACCATCATCTGATTCTGGCGAAGATGAAATACAAAGACAGGGCTGTATATATTCTGGGGGTTCCCGGCTTATACCAGCACAGAGAGCAGTTTATGGCAAGAATGTTCGGCTTTGACTGCTTTAAGTCAATTAAAAAGAGGGAGCCCAAAAAAGGTGATTTTGGCTACTGGTATCTTCAGCTAAACTGCTGACAGTCGGCCTGAATGGTATTTATCTGTATTATTTTATGGCTTGTACATTAGATGTTGTGTTGTTGGAAGTTTTCAGTCATAAATCGTTGGGATTGATTATGGAAAATCTCATATGATCCCTCCATTTGCTGTTGATATATGCAAAGGAATAGGATATGCCCTCATAGTTGAAGCAGAGCTTTTCCGCCAGCCTTAGGGATGGAATATTTTCCGGCATGATATAGGCTTCAACCCTGTGGATCCGGCAGTCGTTGAAAATTATGTATAAGGCTTTTCTGACAGCTTCATATGCATAGCCCTGCCTGAGGTGGCGGCTGCCTATCTTATAACCGATAACACAGCTATTATACGGTTCACCAAGGAAATTCTGAAAGCTTACAGAGCCTATAATCTCGTCAGGATTGTCCTTCAGAAACAGCCAGAACCTTATTCGCTTTCCTTCCAGCATCTGATTATATTCGGCAGTCAGGGTGGCCTTGTGGTATGCAAGAGTATAGAAATTTTTGCTCCTTTCCGGTTCCCAGCTTTCAAGGTGCTCCTTATTTTCGGAATAGAAGGATAAAACCATAGGAGCGGCTTCTTTACCAAGAATTTTTAGATAAAGGCGATCGGTTTCATAGGTTTTTAACATACAGACTTCCTTTCGCTTGTTTTGGGGGACCTGACCCCATTAATCTATTCCACGAAGAGCTGCATGCCTGACATAAGGCCTGGCCAGTGATAAGTACTCCTGCATTGCTTCCTTACTGTGGGGATGCAGTCCCGGCATAATCAGGTCGCCGGAATCCTGGAAGCCTTGCAAAAAATATGCCTTTGCGCCTATTATCCATTGCGCTATCGAAAGTATATCTTCCCTGTCATGGTATTCCTTCACTATTGTGGTTCGGAATTCGTATTCCAGATCTGATTCAAGAAGGAAGGAAACACTTTCTTCAATCAGGCTGATTTCCAGCTCTGAAATACCGGCAGTTAAGGCATATTTGCTGCGACAGTTTTTTATATCCATGGCAACATAATCAATCAGTCCGTCCTCTGCCAGAGCCTTCAGCATGTCTGGATTTGTCCCGTTTGTATCCAGCTTTACATTATAGCCCAGTTCCTTTATGCTTTTTATAAACTCGGGAAGCTCTTTATATATGGTAGGTTCTCCACCGGTGATGCATACGCCTTCAAGAATAGCTGTGCGTTTTTTTAGATAGGATATGATCTCGTCCGTCGGTATTCTCATTTGTGTGTCGAGCCTGGTTACCAGTGACGCATTCTGACAGAAAGGACAGCGCAGATTGCAGCCTCCGACAAAAACAGTTGCAGCCAAATGCTCCGGGTAATCCAGTAAAGTCAATTTATTCAAGCCATATATCTGCATATTGTCACCTCCGGTGTGTTATGATAGAATTACTATATCAAAAAAAGCTGGACTAGTCCATATGAAAAGGTTTATGTGAATATGACGGATGAAAAATATATGAGGGAAGCACTCAAGGAAGCTAAAAAGGCCATGAAAATTGGTGAGGTTCCGATAGGGTGTGTAATCGTATATCAGGATAAAATTATTGGAAGAGGATACAATAAACGCAATAAAAAAAAGACTACTCTTGCGCATGCCGAGCTGATTGCCATAGATAAGGCAAGCAAGGTAATAGGGGATTGGCGGCTTGAGGACTGTATAATGTATGTCACCCTTGAGCCCTGCCAGATGTGCTCAGGAGCAATTGTACAAGCCAGGATGAAAAGGGTTGTTATAGGAACCATGAATCCCAAGGCTGGCTGTGCCGGTTCAATCCTAAATATTTTGCAAATGGAGGAATTCAACCACCAGGTGGAAATTGAAAGAGGAGTGCTTCAGGATGAATGTACTGATCTTCTGCAGGCCTTTTTCAAGGAGCTGCGTATCCGCAACAAATTGGAAAAAGAAACACAGAATATGGAAAGGTTTGGGGGTTGACATTCGTTCAAAATCATTATATACTGGGCATACAGCTTTTGAGTAAGCAAATATCCTAAATAGTCTATAAGAAAGCTTATAAAAACGGCTGAACTATTTAAATTAATATTTAATTCGTCATAAAATTTCCGTGCAGCCGGGGAACTAGCGGTGCCCTGTACCTGCAATCCGCTACAGCAGGGGTGATGTTCTGCCCAGGGTGACTTACTGTAGGGCTGCCCCTTATAAGTGATGTTGACATCCGGGTCTTGCGCAACAGGAATTTGTGAACCGTGTCAGGTCAGGAATGAAGCAGCACTAAGCAAAGACTCCTGTGTGCCGTAAGGTTGCCTGGATCGAGTTAACTGTAAGGGTAACGCCTATGGTAGGCATTCAAAGCAGAACGCACGGATTAAATTATAAATGGCCTTAAAACCTTGTGTTTTAGGGCCTTTCCTTTTAGAAATCTACTGATCATACCAATCATCGGCAGCAAGCGAAAGCATAAACGAAAATGGTTTTGTTTCTTTGATCTATTTTCTGATTTAAAATAAGGAATTAGTACTATTATCGATAAATAGCGACAAATTATTCTTTGGTTTCAGGCAATTTTGATATATAATATTCATATAGGAAATTACTACAGTTGATATAGGGGTGCATCTATGGACTATATAATTACTCAGAATATGATAAACCGGCTTCCAAAGGGCATGATAATTTTTAAGGAGGGGGAACCTGTTCAATACATAGCAATGCTCATAAAGGGCAGGGTAGTAATACGCAGCCATGGCGTAAATATAACTGTAGGTCCAGGTTCGTTTATTGGAGTAAATGATTTATATACAGGAAAATATCAGAGCATATATGAAGCAGATGATGATATTGCCCTGCATATCTATCCTGTAAGCAAAGCTGAGGATTTGGAAGCAATTCTTTCTGCAAACAGCGAGTGCAACGGTTTTATAGTGGCTACGTTGAACAGGCTGATCTATGAATATAATGTGATATGCAGGGAGCTTGCCAGAGAGGCGGCTTCCCTTCATCAATTTCTGAAAAGCACATATCAGCAGTGCCTGGATTTGGCTAATCATAAAATAGAATTTCCCCAATATTTAAACAGGATTATGTCTCATTCTCCGGAAGATGATGGTCTGGAGCTGCTTGAAGGCAGGATTAATTATTACAGTGAATGCAGAAATTTGCCTATCAACGTTGTCAAGCAGTTTTATTCCCACAGCAATACCATTACCTTGTATGAGGTGGATGAACAGGTTAATATAATAAACCAGCAGATGGAGATGGTAAAAAAACTGGCGGAGAACTATGCGTCTATGGCAGGATGCCTGCTGGATAATAGCGATTCATGCCTTTTTTATGTCCTGAACACACTGGCGGATGACGAGGCGTTGATTTTGGAGAAAAGTAGCTACCTGCTGGATGTTCTGGACAATATTACAAATGAAATCAACAAGGCTGCCGGCTTTATGAAGCAGATACTGGGCAGAGAGCTGGCAATAGATCGGAAGAGGATGGAGAAGCTCAACCATTTGCTGCTGACCCGCAATATGACTTCAATAAAAATGCAGGCCGGAGGAAAGCCATATACAGAGGAGGAAGCAAGGCTTGCGCTTGAGGAGCTTAAGGATTCATTTGACAAAATATTAAGCTATGCAGGAGTTGACGAAGAAAAGGCAGAGCCGATGAAAAAGGACATGCAGGATTTCATTATGATGAAGGACAAGCTGTCCAATGACAATACAGCAAGAGCTGTCCGCAGGAAGATTACGGAAAATTACTATAACCTGTACAAGGAGGTCTTTATAAAGGCCTATAATGATTCCGGAGTTCCCAGGCTGATAGAGCTTTTCCTGAAATACGGCTATGTGGATGAAAGGCTTTTGACAGAGGAGCAGCTACTGTACTTTTACTTTTTGCCGGATGATGATCGGGATATTGAACCCTTCAAGGTTTATGATATCGTGACTTGGCTGACATTGATTTATGAAGGAAAGAAGGAGCCGTCCAAGAATGAATTTGCTCTTGATTATACGGAAATGCTGATGGATATGAAACGGCAGGGCAGGCTCACTGAAAAGGAGATGCTAATCTGGCAGACGGATGCCGAGAAAAAGCTGGAATATGAAATCAAGAATATGTTCAGATATAATAACCGTATAGTCAATGGTCAGATAACCACCTTTGTGCCGGTTTTACACAAGGAACAGCTGATTAGTGACATGAACCGGATACGGGTTACCGCCGCAAAGATAAAGGCATCACTGGAAAAGCTTATAAGTATAGATTATTCCGTTTTTGACAGGGAAATTATCTATAGCAATTCAGAGAAAAATATTAAGAGGGAATATATTATCAAGAAGGTATACCCAGATATTATTCTGATGCCGACAGTAGGTGTGAACGGCGTTATGTGGCAGGACATAACAGGGAAGAAGAGGGATACACCCGGACGCTTTATCTTGCCTGCCTTTACTGAAATAGATATGGATAACATGCTGGCCAGGGTTTTGGGCAGATTCAGATGGGAAATCTGCAGAACTGTTGAAGGCGCTATGTGGAATGACATAACAAAGAAATCATTGACCTCCGAATACACCTACTATTTGCAGTTTTACCGCAAAATGAGGGATTTGTCGGAGGAAAAGAAGGAAAAGATAAAAAATCAGATTCAGAGAGGAAGAAATATCAGGGAAGTATTTATAGCTGATTATTTAAGCTGGATTCTTTATGAGGCTTCGGGAGCCATTAAGCTGACCAAGCCGGCCAGGGAGATTTTGGCCACATACTGCCCCTTCTCCAGGAAAATTCGTGAGCAGCTAAAAATGCAGCCTATATTTGAGGAGGCTATGAACCGCTATTATTCCGAGAAGAAGAAAAAGATTCGGGAAATAGAAGGACGCTACCGTATGCTGGAGAAGGAAAACATCGAGATAACACAGGAGCTGATGGATACCCTGACATATTATAAGGAGTCCTAAAAAAATATAAGCAAAATACAAATTTGCCGGCATGCCTTCATTACATATAGCTTGTAGAATCAGCGCATTAATGATAGTATATAATTGCTGGATATGTTAAGGCCGCGATAGCTTTTACATAGGAGGTTAGTCATGGGAAGCTACGAGAATATAATTAAGCTTGAAGAGATGAAAAAGAAGGTTGAAGAAGGCGACCTGGAGACGGCACAAAAAATCCTTGATACTATGGATCTTAAGAAGATAAAGAATATCCTGGATATGAAGCTGATAGCTGAAGTATATGAAGGCAACGGCAAATATGAGGAAGCAAAGGATTTCTATTTAAAGATATATGAGAAGACCCGATCACGAAAATCCCTTTTTGATTTACTTAATATAATAATCAAGCTGGGTGATGTCGAGGAAGCCGGGTATTATTATGAGCAGTATGAAAGGATTGCTCCCGACGATTTTTACAATTATATATTTCGCTATTACATAGAAAAAATGAAGGGCGCTACATATGAAAGCCTCATCGACATTCTGGAGGAGCTAAAAAAACGGGAATATATAGAGAAGTGGGCCTATGAGCTGGCTAAGCTATATTATAAGGCAGGTATGGAGCAGAAATGCATCAGGGAGTGCTCAGATATCATCCTATGGTTTGGAGAGGGCCCTTATGTTGAAAAGGCAAAGCTTTTGCGCTCCTATTATATGGGTGAGACTGACAAGGAAAAGATTATGCAGGAGTTAAAGCGCCGGGCGGAGTCAAAAGGCGCTATGCCTGCTTACTCTTCCGATACGGAGCCGGAGCTTTCCTTAGAGAGTGAAAATGCTGATGAGGAAAGTAAAAGCAATGAAGAGGATAGTGGCGAAAAAGAGCCGGGGCATAGAATCCATGAAGATTTGGAGTATAATTTGAGCCGGGATGTCCAGTATTATATGAATGAGGAAGCAGCTGCTTATGCCGGATATGAGGAAGCATATGCCGAATACAGGGAAGCAACCGCTTATTCCGAATATGAGGAAGCAGGATATTATGAGCAGGCCGGCTATGATGCTTCGGAAGCGGCTGAATATGATTACTCATATAATTCTGATTATACATATGACTATTCGTATAAGCATGCGGGTTCAGATGAAGAGCAGCCCGAGGCTTTTTTGGCAGATGAAAATATTGCCGAAAGTGGCAATGAATATGATCTATTTGCCTGGCTGGATGATAAGTATGGCTTTGAGCCATATGAGCTTTTTGGCGATTATCTCAAAGATGAGGAAATAAAGCTTCAGCTGATACAATGTCTTGAAAACATCCTCGTGGATGAAAATAATAATATATTAATGCTGATAAGCGGAACTGCCGGTTCCGGAAAAACAAGCCTGGCGAAAAAGCTTGCAATATTTTTAAATATTATAGGCAGGCTTAAGTCACAAAAGCTGGCCAAAATCAGCGCGGAAAAGCTGAATACGATTGATATATTCACTAAAATGGAAGTTATTAAGGATTGCTGTCTTGTCATAGAAAATGCAAGCTCACTGACTGAGAGCACACTGGAAAGGGTTCTTGAATTATCGAATGAGCTGCCATCTGCACTGCCTGTAGTATTTGAGGAAAATACGGAGAAGATAAACAAGCTCTTTGAGGAGCATCCGGTTTTGATGGATTTACTGCAGAACAGAATTTATTTGCAATAATGGATAAAAGCTGATAAAGTATAGTATTGTTGTGAGCAGATGGGTTTTTGCCTTTGAATGGTGCCGGAAGCTAAAGCTTCATATAGTAGCAGCAAATGGACAATTCATATATTTTTCCCACCGAAAACAATGCATTTATAAAGGAAAAAGCATTAATAATAATATTAGCCATATATGGTTGGTCATTTGATTTGTGCAATTGTCCTAAAAGTAATGCACCAAATTTTTACTTAAAAAAGGATGTTTTATTTAAAAAATAATTTACAAAACACTTTATTGTGGTATAATCAAATTGGCAACTAATTTTAACAAAAATTAGCTAATTTTATTATGCATTTTATACAAACTTAAGTTCGATAAATATACGCAAATTTATAGAGGTGTGCAATGGAGCAGTATATTATTAAAGGTGGTAAACCACTGGTTGGTGAAGTGACAATAAGCGGTTATAAGAATGCTGCGTTGGGTATTATTGCAGCATCCATTATGACAGATGAAACCGTTAAGATAGAGAATGTACCTAATATATCAGACATTAATATCCTTTTGCAGGTTATAGAGCAAATTGGAGCCAAGGTAGAACGGGTAAACAAAAATACCATTAAAATAAATGGCAGCAAAATTAACAGTCATACCGTCGACATGGATTATGTCAGAAAGCTGAGAGGTTCGTACTATCTGGTGGGAGCCCTGCTGGGAAAATGCAGGAGAGCCAATGTGGCTCTGCCGGGAGGCTGCAATATTGGATCGCGGCCGATAGACCAGCATATAAAGGGCTTTGAGGCATTAGGTGCTTATGTAAAAATCGAACGAGGATTAATATGTGCCCAATCAGAAAGACTGCAAGGAGCACATATATATTTTGACTGTACAAGCGTGGGTGCTACCATCAATACGATGCTGGCTGCCAGCATGGCTGACGGCTTAACTATTCTTGAAAATGCTGCCAAGGAGCCGCATGTTGTTGACGTGGCAAACTTCCTGAACAGTATGGGTGCCAACATCAAGGGTGCCGGTACCGATGTGATCCGTATCAAGGGTGTATCAAAGCTGCATGGCAGCGAATATTCCATAATTCCTGACCAGATTGAGGCAGGTACCTTTATGTTTGCTGCGGCTGCAACAAAGGGTGATATTCTGGTCAAAAACGTTATACCGAAGCATCTTGAGGCATTTACAGCCAAGCTTATTGAAATAGGAGCGCAAATAGAGGAATATGACGACGCAGTACGTGTCAGGGCCTTTGGCAGACTGGGCAATACCCATGTAAAAACCCTGGTTTATCCTGGTTTTTTGACAGATATGCAGCCTCAGATGACCACTCTTTTAGCTGTTTCTTCCGGAACCAGTATTGTTACGGAGAATATATTTGAGAACAGGTTTAAATATGTTGATGAATTGTGCAGGATGGGCGCCAAGATAAAGGTAGAGAGCAATACGGCCATTATCGAGGGAGTTGAAAAGCTTACCGGAGCAGTCGTTTCAGCACCTGATTTGCGCGGGGGAGTAGCCCTTGTTATGGCAGGACTGATGGCTGACGGCTTTACAATAGTAGAGAATGTGGAATATATTGAAAGAGGCTATGAGAATTTTGAAAGCAAGATGCAAAAGCTTGGTGCATTGATGATAAAGGTTGATTCCGATGATATTAAGGCTATCAAGAAGTTCAAGCTAAAGGTAGGTTGATTATAAACATATTTTATGCAAATATGGCTTTAAAAAGGCTGTACGCTTAAGACTTAAGCGAAACAGCCTTTTTTGGTGCGCTAGCATGGGCGCAATCCATAGCTTTCATATAGCTTTTTCAAAAGTAATTTAATAAAATATAAATATTTCAGCCAGGCTTTGCTGTTATACAGATTAGCTTAATGCTGTTATATGGACATCCCTTTGCTTTGACAAATCAATGAAGGTATCACCAACCAGTACAACAGGCTTTGACAGTTCTATTTTGTTAATCAGCACAATTTCTCCTGTCATTCCATTGCTGAGCCTAACGGTGTTATGTATATAGGTTTGCGCAATACCTTCAAGGAAGGTCGTGATATATGCCGGATCATACTTGGTAAAGCCCTCCGATTCAAATATTGACAATACTTCAAAGGGACACATGGGCCCCCGATATACTCTGGCACAGGTCATGGCATCATAGACATCTGCTATGGCTACAAGTCTGGCAAAGGGATCAATCTGATCGGTGTGCAAACCGTAGGGATATCCGCTTCCGTCACAACGCTCATGGTGCATAAGTGCAGTATTCTTAATTCTTTCATCAATATCCTTATTCATTAAAATCTGATATCCACTTACAGTATGCTGCTTTACCGTATTATACTCCTCGTCAGTCAGCTTGTCCGGCTTTGTAATAATGGAAGAAGGGATAAATATTTTGCCTATATCATGGAGCAAGCCTGCCAGGGTGATTGCCTCCAGATCATACTGGGAAAAATTAAGCCATCTGCCGATTACATTGTTGATTAAGGCTACATTCAGGCTATGTACATATGTAGTATCATCGTAATTTCTGATGCAATGAAGCATATTTAAAAGATCAATGCTTGAATTGCACAGAAGCAATATATTGCTGATATCTGCCAACAGCTTCCTGATATCCAGATCAATCTTTTCCTTAATGACTTTATTAATAGATTCCCTGAAATCACTGATGGTATTTGCATATGCCAGGTGAAAACGTTTGAAGCCTTCACTCGTTCTGATTTTATTAAAGTATGAACTTTGTTCATCATCAATAATAACCTTAGGATTAGCGATTGACTTTACCCAAATTTCCTCAATAGAATAGAATTCCAGCCGGGCTATGATTTTATCAGTCAGGGTGGTGTTTTTTAAAATTACCAGATGATTGTCCATGGTATATACATCATCAGCAACAACCATGCCGGGCAAGGCCTGACTAATGGGTATTTTAATAGCTTTCTTCCGTTCCATTTGGTTCTTATGCGGGACTCCTTTCAAAATAGTTAAAAATATAAGCTAACTATTAATTTAAGTATATGAAAATATACCCTTTTAGTCAACCGCTCTGATGAAATGTTTTGTCGGAAATAATAGATAAATAGTACTATTTTGAATCGTATCTTGTGCAATAGTACCAATGTATCAGTTCTATATGCCTATTTAAAATAAGTTGTTTTCATATAAAAACATATTTAGATAACATGTACTAATGTTTAATATGTATGACATTAGTGCTATTGATTTTTTAAAATTAGTGCTATTGATTTTTTAAAATAGCTTGACATCACAGGCATGATAGTATATCCTTAATACAAATTAAATAATAAATTACCATTCTCTTATTCCGAGTGGCGGAGAGTCAAGGCTCTGTGAAACCACGGCAACCCCTTTCATGGAAGGTGCCAACCTGAGCGAGAAATCGAACAATAAGAGGATTTGATAAAATCAACTGTCAAGTCCGCTTCATGCGGATTTTTTTATCCTATTAAATAATATGACAGGATATAGCAGAAGCTTATATAAGGACATGACCAGATGATTGTAAAGAATGCTTTATAAAGTAATATTTAAATGGCAAAATATGGTGCATGCATAAAGTATATAGACTTTGAGCATGATTGCTACGAATAGTGAGAATGGGAAAATATCAATATAATGGAGGATATTTAATGAAAAAGAGATTATTTACATCAGAATCTGTGACTGAAGGTCATCCTGATAAAATATGCTATCAGATCTCGGATGCGGTTCTGGATGCTTTGCTGGCAAAGGATCCGATGAGCAGGGTGGCATGTGAAACGGCAATTACAACCGGACTGGTACTGGTTATGGGCGAGATTACGACTGAGGCATATGTAGACATTCAGAAAATAGTAAGAGACACCATCAGGGAAATAGGCTACGACAGATCAGAATATGGCTTTGACGCCAATACCTGCGGCGTAATTGTTGCTTTGGACGAGCAGTCAAGAGATATAGCAATGGGTGTTGACAATTCCCTTGAGGTAAAGGAAAATCTGACAGAAGATGAGCTTGCCAAAATAGGCGCAGGCGATCAGGGTATGATGTTTGGCTATGCCACAAATGAAACAGAGGAATATATGCCATTCCCTATTTCTCTTGCACATAAACTGACAAAGCAGCTGGCCAAGGTAAGAAAGGACGGTACACTTAAGTATCTTCGTCCTGATGGAAAGGCCCAGGTTACTGTAGAATATGATGAAAACGGCAAGCCGATGCATTTGAATGCGATAGTATTGTCAACCCAGCATGATGAGGAAGTAACTACAGAGCAGTTGCGCAGGGATGTTAAAAAGCATGTCCTGGATGTGATCCTTCCGGCAGATATGATAGACGAAAATACAAAAATTTATATTAATCCTACCGGACGCTTTGTCATAGGTGGACCAAACGGCGATTCCGGTCTGACAGGACGCAAGATTATTGTCGACACCTACGGCGGATACGCAAGACACGGCGGTGGTGCGTTTTCCGGCAAGGACTGCACCAAGGTTGACCGTTCGGCATCCTATGCCGCCCGTTATGTGGCAAAGAATATTGTTGCCGCAGGTCTGGCTGACAGGTGCGAGATACAGCTGTCCTATGCAATCGGTGTGGCCGAACCCACTTCAATTATGGTTGACACTTTTGGTACAGGCAAGCTTGATGATGAAGTGCTTGTTGACATCGTCCGCAAGAATTTCGACCTTCGTCCTGCAGGCATTATAAAAATGCTGGATTTAAGAAAGCCTATCTATAAGCAGACAGCCGCCTACGGGCATTTTGGAAGACTGGATCTGGATCTGCCCTGGGAAAGAACTGACAAGGCTGAAATACTAAAGAAGTATCTGAAGTAAGTTATAGTTTTAGGCTACAAATAAAGCCTGCAGCCTGTCGGATAAGATTACTCCTGACCATATTTGCATCAGCAGATACAAGAAAACTGAAAAATATTCAGGATAATAATTATGATAATATTATATGTAACATTATTATAGCTGAAAAATAACTGACCACATATCACGGGAATTTTTGCTTACTGATATGTGGTCAATGTTTTTTACAGGCCATATATATTAATTAGTTCAGATTAACCAGTTTTTTAACTAAATTGTCATACTCATCTGATTCAGATAAGGACTGACTAAAATTCTTAAGAGCTCTCACAAAGCTCTTTATTGAGTTTAGTCAGGTTGATACAGGATTAATTAATGAAAACTTTATAATTATAAGATTTATTTTTTGTGCAAAGGATAAAATTGCGTGGTATACTTAAGATGATACAATACACTCATAAGCAGGCAAATCGCTAAAGTTCAGCCTATGGAAGGGGAGAACCATGAAGCTTAAGGAAAGGCTGTTTACAGCTTTTTTTATAATGATATTAATGCCTGTTATATTGCTTACCATAACGGCATGTACCATAGTCAGCCTGCAGATAAACTCCATCCAAAAGTCATATGATTTGGAAGGCGGTACTGTTCAAATAATCACAAACCCGATCCAGATTTTAAATCGGCTTACAAGAGGGGCTTATAATGAGATAAAGCTTGCCGTATTAAAAACTCCTGAAAAGCTTGAGGATGAAGAATTTATAAAAAAGCTGAACAATGAGCTGCTGAATAAATATTCCTTCATCCTGGTGCGGAAGGATGACAAATTCATCTTTGTAGGCAATGAGGAAAAACTGGACAAAATAAAAGAAAGCCTGCAGGAGTTCGGTAAAAATAACACAGATGTTGATGGCGGGACCTATATAGGAGGAAAGCATCCTGTTCTGATAAAGGCGCAGGACTTTTACTTTTCCGATGGAGATGAAGGAACCATCTTTGTTATAACTGATCTGAACACCTTGGTTCCACAGCTCAAAACCCTGGTTTTTCAAAGCGCCGTTTCCTTTATTATAATTTTGTGCTTCACAGCTGTTATATTAACCCTTTGGATTTACCGGAGCGTCCTAAGACCGCTCAACAGGCTGAGAAAGGGTATGAACAAGATAAAGGAAGGGGATTTGGATTATTCAGTCGTGTCGGATACGGATGATGAGATAGGGCAGCTGTGTGAAGACTTTGAGCAAATGAGAATAAGGCTTAAGGATCTGATTAATTCCAGACTGGCATATGAGGAGGAAATCAGGGAGCTGATTAGCAATATCTCCCATGATCTGAAAACTCCCTTAACTGCTATTAAAGGATATGCCGAGGGTCTGATAGACGGTGTTGCCGATACCGAGCAGAAGCAGGAAAAATACCTGAAAACGATCATGACCAAGGCAAATGACATTTCAATTCTGGTGGACGAGCTGTCCTTTTATGCCAGGATAGACTGCAACACCATTCCCTATAGCTTTAAGGAAATAAATTTAAATGAATACTTCAATGACTGCATTGAGGAGCTTAACTTTGATTTTGAAATTAAAAATATTGAGCTGGTTTTTGAAAATGAAACCGAGCCGGATACCAGTGTTGTAGCTGATGCCGAGCAGCTGAAGAGGGTAATTAATAATATTATTGGAAATTCTATAAAATATCTTGATAAAGATAAAAAGAGGGGCTGTATAAGAATACATCTTAAGGATATGGGCTCCTTTGTCCAGGTGGAAATTGTGGACAACGGTATTGGAATCCATGAGGCTGATTTGCCCTTTATCTTTGATCGCTTTTACCGGGCTGATGCATCCCGCAATTCCAGAAAGGGTGGCAGTGGCCTGGGGCTTGCTATAGCAAAGAAAATAATTGAGGATCATTCCGGCCGGATTTGGGCTGAAAGTGAAATAGGCAAAGGAACGACAGTGTTCTTTACGCTGAAGAAATATGAAAAGGACAGGACGGGAACAGACAATTAATATAAAGATATATTTTCAACTAAGCCTGGCTTTGGCTTGCATGTGAATTTGGGAGGGAGATATAGTGAGTAAAATTCTTATTATTGAGGATGAATTGGCAATAGCTGAGCTGGAGAAGGACTATCTGGAGCTGAGCGGCTTCGATGTTGAGGTGGAGACATCCGGAGATGTTGGCTTGACTAAGGCATTGGAGGAGGATTATAATCTTATAATCCTTGATTTGATGCTGCCCAATGTTGACGGTTTTGAGATATGCAAGAGAATACGTGAGGTAAAAAACATACCGATAATCATGGTATCCGCCAAAAAGGATGACATTGACAAGATAAGAGGGCTTGGCCTGGGGGCTGATGATTATATGACAAAGCCCTTCAGTCCCAGTGAACTGGTAGCCAGGGTCAAAGCGCATCTGGCGAGATATGAGCGGTTAATTGGTTTAGGTATTAAGGAAAATGAAACAATTGAAATTCGCGGACTTAAGATTGATAAAACAGCCAGACGGGTTTTCCTTAATGGAGAGGAAAAAATATTTACCACCAAGGAATTTGACTTGCTGACCTTCCTGGCTGAAAACCCCAACCGTGTCTTTACAAAGGAGGAGCTCTTCCGGGAAATATGGGACATGGAGTCGGTAGGAGACATTGCAACCGTAACAGTGCATATTAAGAAGATCCGTGAAAAGATCGAATATGATACCTCAAAGCCCCAGTATATTGAGACCATTTGGGGCGTAGGCTACCGCTTCAAGGTATAAGCCTTGGCAGATATTAAATGGACTTCTGGCTTAATCTGCCGTTTTGTAATTAAGCATTGCGACAGACATAAGCAATAGATGCGGCAGGAAAAATTATCATATCCGGTATTGACAATTTATTAACAATGTGCTAATCTGATATCAGCCGATTTAAAAGGTTATTCCTGATGAAAAGGCATAGGCTTAATAGGAGAAATCGTACTGATTAGAGGGCATTCCGAATAGTAAGGCGATTGACCATGATACAACCATACCACCTATGCTTATACTGCATAGGTTTTTTTAATTTAAATCAGCTAGTATTTGCAGAAAAATAGATGGCTGATCTGTATGGCGGGTAAATACGGCGTTTGCTGAAGAAGAAGAAAGGAGTAATCATGGATAATACTACAAGGGTTGCCTTGATAGGTATAATAGTTGAGAATATGGATGCTGTAGAGAGGCTGAACAGCCTGCTTCACGAATATAGCAGCTATATAATCGGCAGGATGGGAATCCCATATAGGGAAAAGAATATCAGCATAATAAGTGTTGTGGTGGACGCACAGGCGGATATAATCAGTAGCTTGGCCGGCAAGCTTGGTATGATTATGGGCATCAGCGTAAAAACTATTTACTCAAAAAAATAAGTCTTGCTTTCATCAGGCTGACTGTCCGATATGGGCAGAGATATCGGTGATTCGTGATCATTAAAATTGGAGGTAGTGATTATATGAAAAAAATAAGTGTTATTGTAATGCTGCTGTTTAGTCTTGCAGCTTTGGCTGCCTGTGCAGGAAAAATGCAGGTGAATAAGCAGCCTGAAGAAAATCCGGCAACTGTCATGCCAACGAGTACCCCTCAGGAGGAGACTGAACCTGTCAGTGAAGCTCCTGCGGATGTACCGGCCGATAAGGAAAAAATAACAATAAACATAGCTGCCCTAAAGGGACCTACTGCAATTGGCATGATTAAGATTATGGAGGATGCACTAGTTTCAAAAACTGTCAACAGCTATAACTTTATCATAGCCGGTGCTGCGGATGAGATAACTGCAGGCATTATCAAGGGAGAGATTGATATAGCCGCCATTCCCTGCAATCTTGCATCAGTCCTGTATAATAACACTGAGGGCAAGATAAAGATGGCAGGAATCAATACCCTTGGTGTATTGTATATCGTAGAAACAGGCAACAGCATAAACTCTGTTGAGGACCTTAAGGGAAAAACCATATATTCCACAGGCCTGGGCACCACACCCCAGTATACACTTAATTATTTGCTTAATGCATATGGAATAGATCCGGAAAAGGATCTGACTGTAGAATATAAATCTGAGGCCACAGAGGTAGCTGCCGTATTAAATGAGGCGGATAATGCCATAGCCATGCTGCCCCAGCCCTATGTTACAACTGTTATGATGAACAATGAAAAGCTGAGAATAGCGCTTGATCTAGCTAAGGAATGGGAGGCAGTCAGCAGCGATAACAGCTCGGTTGTTACAGGCGTTGTTGTGGTAAGCAAAGACTTTCTTGAAAACAACAAAGAGGCCTTTGACACCTTTATGGCCGAGTATGCGCTGTCGGTTAAGTTTGTAAATGAAAACATTGATGAGGCTTCGGCACTGGTTGAAAAATTCGATATATTTAAGGCAGCGCCGATTAAGAAGGCTATCCCCTACTGCAATATAGTACTAATTCAGGGCGAAGAGATGAAGCAAAAGGCAGGAGGTTATCTTGCGGCCCTTTATGCCCAGAATCCGAAGGCTGTTGGCGGTAAGCTTCCTGATGACAGCTTCTATTATATGCAGTAATTTATTAGCGACAGTATCTGCCTGAGGACTATTAAGGCAAAGGTAGTTTTGACTGAATTTTCTTTAGAAACTAAAAGAGAACTGATGAAAGGAGCCAAATTAAGATGAAAAAGCCATATATAAAACAGATCAGGTCCTTTGGCGAGAGACTGCTTGTTATCTTTTTTTGGCTCCTTGTATGGGAGCTAATAAGCAGGCGGATTAATCAGGTAATTATTCTGCCCTCTCCCCTTATGGTGGCAGATGCGCTGCTACAGCTGTGTCAAACATTCGATTTCTGGAAGGCGATATTATTTTCATCACTGAGGATAATAGGCGGCTTCGGGCTTGGTTTGATACTTGGCACAATGCTGGCGGTGGCTGCTTATAATTTCAATATTATAAAGCTGCTTATCACCCCATTGATGAAGCTGGCTCAGGCAATGCCTGTCGCCTCCTTCATCATTCTTGCTTTAATCTGGATTAAATCAAAAAATTTATCAGTGCTGACATCCTTTATGATGGTAATGCCCATAATATATGCCAATATATATCAGGGACTGGCATCTGCGGATGAGAAGCTGCTGCAAATGGCCAGGGTATTTCGCATCGGCAGATGGAGAAGGGTAAAGGCCATATATCTTCCTGCAATAGTACCGCATTTTGTTGCAGCCATTTCGGTGGGAGTCGGCCTTTGCTGGAAAGCCGGCATCGCCGCAGAGGTAATCGGTATTCCGTCAGGCTCGATAGGGCAAAGGCTTTATGAGGCAAAAATATATCTTATGACCAAGGAATTATTTGCATGGACGGCCGTGATAATAATAATAAGCATCATCTTTGAGAGAATTGTTATGCTGCTGCTAAATCTGGTCAGTAAAAAAGGGTCGAAAGGAGCTGCCAATGGACATACGGCTAATCAACCTGACTAAACGATTCGGGGATAAGACTGTCCTTGACAATGTAAATATCAGCTTTGCGGAGGGCAGGATAAGCTGTCTTATGGGCCCCTCCGGAAGAGGCAAAACCACCGTCGCAAATCTGATAATGGGTTTAATTAAGCCTGATTCCGGTACAATAGAAGGATGCAGGGGCAAGGCTATAGCTGCAGTTTTTCAGGAGGACAGGCTGATTGAGCACTGGGATGCTGAGAAAAACATCCGGCTGGTATGTGATAAATCTGTGGATTCCGAACAGATTAGGGAGGAGCTGCAGAAGGTAGGCATTAATGATTACAAAAGCAAGGCTGTCGGCAGCTTTTCCGGTGGTATGTGCAGAAGAGTGGCCCTGGTACGGGCTTTAATGGCCAGGAGTGATATTGTAATACTGGATGAGCCCTTCAAGGGGTTGGATGATGCCGTTAAAATGCAGGTTATTGAATATCTGAAAACTAAGACCAGGGGAAAGACTGTAATAGTAATAACCCATGACAGGACGGATGCCGCTCTCCTGAATGCAGACCTGATTACACTGGAATAATATATATTGTATTTCATTGCGGCTTCGTCTATAATACATAATTAAATATTAGAATTGATAAAAAGAATCAATGAAAAGAGGTTTATTCAATGCATATTACTATTACAGGCAATCTGGGCAGCGGCAAATCAACAATTTGCAGGCTGATGAGCGATAAGTATGGTTTTGAGGTTTACTCCACAGGCAAGATACAAAGAGAACTGGCCAGGCAAATGAATATGACCACGCTTGAGCTGAACCAGCTTATGTGCAGTGATAAAAAATATGATAATATGATTGATGATGAAACAGCCAGGATTTCAAGAGAAAACAGGGACAAGGATATAATATTTGATTCCCGTCTGGCGTGGCATTTTGTGGAATACTCCTTTAAGGTGTTTGTATCGGTAAGCCTTGATGTGGCGGCGGAACGGGTTATGAAGGACCAGAGAGGCAATGTGGAAAGCTATTCATCCCTTGAGGAAGCAAGAAAGCTGCTGGCTGAGCGGGCGACTACAGAAAGAAAGCGCTATAAGGAGATTTATAATCTGAACTACATGGA
>JAAZDK010000138.1 GCA_012512855.1 Clostridiales bacterium | reverse complement strand
ATATCCCGTTATAAACCGCTCTTCCCAGATGCTCTATAAATGAGCCAAAAATACGATCGTCTACCTTTCCGACAGTAAAATCCTTATTTAAGATTAATCTGGCTTTCATCCGATACCTCCTGAATATAATTTTAATTTCATTTTGCTAAGTAAAGCTGTTTGACGGATATTTACACTTCCACCATTAATAAATATACCAGCAGAATGAAATATCAGCAATGTAATTTAATATCCTGTGAAATGTTAAATCCTAATTAATTTTTTCCGAATTCGGACAGCACCAGGCCGGGATTACGCTCCTGAGCCATCTGAACGCTCCAGCGATTTACAAAGAGCAGAAGCGGATTGCCCTTTAAGTCCTTTATTTTCTTTGTGTCGGATGTGACATTAAGCTTGCTTACATCTATGTTTGTATTCTCAATCCAGCGGATATGCTCATACGGCAGCATTTCCAGACGTATTTCCACCCCATACTCATATTCCAGGCGGAATTTTAGCACATCAAACTGCAGCACTCCCACAGCTCCGACTATGATTTCCTCCATACCGGTGTTAAACTCCTGAAAGATCTGAATAGCACCCTCCTGGGCAATCTGGCTGATGCCCTTGATGAATTGCTTTCTTTTCATGGTATCAACCTGTCTGACCTTAGCAAAATGCTCAGGCGAGAAGGTTGGTATTCCCTCATATACAAAGCTTTGATTACCGGCGCACAGGGTATCTCCTATAGAAAAAATTCCGGGATCGAATACACCTATGATGTCTCCGGCATAAGCCTCCTCGATTATGGTCCTTTCCTGTGCCATCAGCTGCTGGGGCTGGCTGAGACGAAGCTTTTTGTTGCCCTGCACATGAAATACCTCCATACCTGCGGTGAATTTGCCCGAGCAAATCCGCATGAAGGCTATTCTGTCACGATGAGCCTTATTCATATTAGCCTGAATCTTAAAGACAAATGCGCTGAAATCATTGCTTACAGGATCAATCTCCCCTATAGAGGAGTTTCTGGGCAGCGGGGATGTTGTCATGGATAGATATTGCTTCAGGAAGGTTTCCACGCCAAAGTTGGTCAGGGCCGAACCGAAAAATACCGGAGTTAATCTGCCTGCCAGCACTTCAGCCAGGTCAAACTCAGAGCTTGCTCCGTCTATAAGCTCAATTTCCTCCATCAATATCTCATGGTTGCTTTTGCCGATAAGCTCGTCCAGCCGGGAATCACCCAGCTCCAGCTCCACCTTCTCTATTTGATTTTGCCCGCTGTTGGCGGCAAAATAACGGTGGATATGCTTTGAGCTCCTGTCATATATGCCCTTAAAATTCTTACCGGAGCCTATAGGCCAGTTCATCGGGCAGGTTCGTATACCCAGCACCGATTCTATTTCATCCAGCAGCTCAAAGCTGTTCTTTGCTTCACGATCCAGCTTGTTAATAAAGGTGAAAATGGGTATATGACGCATTACACAGACCTTGAAAAGCTTTCTGGTCTGGCTCTCAACACCCTTTGATGCATCAATAACCATTACTGCAGAATCGGCAGCCATAAGGGTTCTGTAGGTATCCTCCGAGAAATCCTCATGTCCGGGTGTATCCAGTATGTTGATACAGTAGCCGTCGTAATTAAACTGCATAACCGAGGATGTTACCGAAATTCCACGCTGTTTCTCAATTTCCATCCAGTCGGATACGGCATGCCTTTGTGTTTTTCTTGCCTTGACCGAGCCTGCCAGGTTAATTGCTCCTCCGTAAAGCAGAAGCTTCTCGGTAAGAGTCGTCTTTCCTGCATCAGGATGGGATATGATGGCAAATGTACGTCTTCTTTTTATTTCATTAGCAATATTGTCCAAAGTATACCCTCCAATATTATATCCTAATTATATCCTGTCTAAATTCTTCTCCAATCATAAAGCGTACACCACAGCCGGCCAAAGTATTCAGCCCCTGCTCAGGAGCTTAATGCCTGGTGGTGCACGCTTCCATTCCGCCCAAACAGGCGGAAGCAATCTTCACTGATGATATAATACCGGATAAGCTATTGTCAAGCTATTTTAAATGAGCTTCTTTCGTCCTTTTGAGTTGAGCTTTTTTCGTTACGTTTTAGTGATTATTCTTTGAACTGCTTTCTCTTTTGTCATACTTTTTTGTCCAGACATATTTTATTTCATATGCATCTAACCCGATAACTACCGACATTGGTCTTTCCTGAGTCTAAGGTACCGGTGTCACAGTTGGTGTCGGATAGGGACTTACTGTGGCTTCCAGCTTTGCATCAGCAGCTGCGGGGGTGGGCTCCGCTTTGGTTGTAGCCTCCGGCTTTGGTGTAGCCTTGGGTATAGAGCTTGGTGTAACCTCTGTTATGCTTTTGATTTGGGCATCAAAGCCTACAGCCTTTAACAGCTGGGAATAATATACCGCCTGAGCCTGGGTCAGCTGCTCATTCATATTTACCTCAAGCTCAACCAAATATTTATATGCCTTCTTTACCTCATCCTTTTTAACCTTAGGGTCCTCCTCGGTTGAAAAGCTGAAGCTATATGCCTTGGCAAGCTTGTTTCCTGAGCTGTCCTGAACGGCTCCCGCAGGTATTGTAACAGTATATACCGTGTTGTGTTTCAGATTAGCCTTTGGCGTGATAATCAGGAACTTATCCTTTATTTCATAGGTATAAGAAACCTTTTTCAGTTCAGATTCCTTAAGAGTAATTTTAGATATATTACTTCCTTTTTTAATAGTCTCACTGAAACGGATCTGGATACTGCCGTCCACCATTACATCTGTTGCATAATCTGCAGGGTTTGTCTTTGTAACTGTTGGTGCTGTTTTATCCTTCTTCGCTGCTGCCGATACAACAGTTGCTGCCGACATAAAAACCAATAGCACTGTCAATATAAAAGCCAGCTTCTTCATAACTCTTCACTCCTCCGTATATAACAGCTTATAACAATGCCTTCATTTCCATAAATAATACTACATTATATTCCATTTCTTATCAAGAATATTCATGCACATATGTTATATATTCTTTCGAATAAATTCACCTTCCCGATATCCTCTCTCCTTTTACCCGCCTAAAGTCAACTGTCTGCCAGGGGCTCCCCCTTACTTAATCCACCAGTTCTTCCATCAACTATACATAGCTTTCTCCTTTTTGACGGGTTAGAATAGATGTTGCCCCCAGAAATAGCAACATAATCACTATATATTCCATTTGAGTAACTCTTAATTGTAATAGACAAATCTAATAGGCATGTGAATGGAGGTTATTATGATTAAAATTATAAAGAAATTCTTAGTAGTTATAACAAGCTTTGTTTTAATACTTTATCCGGCATCAACTGCATATGCAGCTAAATATACCGTAGTCAAAAATGACTCACTCTATAAAATAAGCAGCTTGTTTAAAACAACTGTAAATAAGATAAAGACGGATAACAAGCTTAAGACAGATACAATCTATCCCGGACAAAAGCTGGAGATAGATGCAAAGACCTACACCGTAAAAAAAGGAGATACCCTGTCGAAGATAGCAAAAAAATATAAGATTACCCTGGCTTCTCTAAAAAAAGCCAATAATATCAGCGGCAGCAAGATAAAGGTGGGGCAAAAACTGATATTGCCGGGTATAAAAGTAAATGAAGATTCAAAGTCATCTTCCGTGAATACGGCAGCAAGCAACTCAACGACAAGCAATTCAGGCAGCAAAAATACAGCAGGCTCAACCACAACAAGCAGTAATACAGCCGGGGTTATCCCCTATACTCAGGCTGAGCTTGATCTTCTGGCAAGATTAATCGAAGCCGAGGCCAGTGGAGAATCCTATAATGCCAAGGTAGCTGTAGGAGCCGTGGTTATAAACCGGGTTCAAAGCAAGGACTGGGCTTCAAGCATTAACGGTGTAATTAATGAGAAATATGGTGATTATTATCAGTTCTCTCCGGTTCAAAACGGCATGATTAAAAAGCCTGCCAGCGATGCCTCCATCAAGGCTGCCAGGGAAGCCTTGACCGGCAAGGACCCCAGCAAGGGCGCAATCTTTTACTATGACAGCAGCAGCACCAACACTTGGATAAGATCCAAGGAGGTAACTGCCCGAATAGGAAATCTGACCTTTGCAAAATAAATTTTTGTGTAGCCATAGCTACAGACAAAAATCCGCTTATTATATATGCTGATTATAAAAACCCGAATAACAATTTTTTCTTATAAAGGAGAGATAATATGAAAGCATCAATTGATAAAAGCGGATGCATATCCTGTGGCCTTTGTGTTGAAACCTGTCCGGCGGTTTTCAGAATGGGTGACGACGGATATGCCGAGGTTTATGTTGATACCGTACCTGCAGATGCAGAGGCAGATACCATTCAGGCTCAGGAAAGCTGCCCTGTTTCGGTTATATCTACGGAGGAATAATAATTATTATATATAGTTATAAAACTCTTTCCTTAAATACTACAGACAGGCCAAACAAGTATTCATGCTTGCCTGGCCTGTCTGTTCGTTTATATATCTTTAGTTAGCAAATCTATTCATTTATATTTCTTTTCATTTATTTATCTTACGATTATATATCTATTCGTTTACAAATCTGTTCCTCTTATCCGTTAGTATGCAAAGGATACAGATTAGAATTAAACAGCCTCTTCCTTCTTTTCTTCTTCGGCTTCCTCCGATTTGGTGGATTCCAGACTCTGCATTTGCAGCTGGGCATTAACCAACTTATAATATATACCCTTCTTCTCCATCAGCTCGTTATGGGTTCCTATCTCGGCAATTTTATGTCCATCTATAACCACCAGTCGATCGGCTCCCCTCAGGGTCGACAAACGGTGGGCGATTGCAAATGTTGTTCTGCCCTCCGTCAGTCTCTCAAGAGCCTTATGAATCAGATACTCGCTCTCGGTATCAAGACTGGAGGTGGCTTCATCAAGGATCAGAAGCCTCGGATTGTTTAATATGGCACGGGCTATGGCTATACGCTGTCTTTCACCACCGGAGAGGTTATGACCATGCTCGCCCACATAGGTGTTGTAACCGTCAGGAGTCTTTATTATAAAGTCATGGGCATTTGCCATCTTGGCAGCCCTGATAACCTCCTCCTCAGTCGCATCAGGCTTTGAGAACTTGATATTGTTGAATATTGTGCCGGAGAAAAGGAAGTTCTCCTGCAGTACAACGCCGATTTGAGAATGATAATATCCGGCATCCATATCGTTAATATTAATACCGTCAATCAGAATCTCTCCGTCATCTACCTCATACAGACGCATAATCAGGTTAATCATTGTAGATTTGCCTGTTCCTGATGCGCCAACCAGACCAATCATTTCACCCTTTTTAACCTTCAGGCTGATGTTCTGCAATACGGGCTCATAGGGCCTGTAGCCGAAGCTGACATTTCTGAACTCTACCTCTCCCTCTATATCATGCTTGATCGCATTGGGCTTGTTGCCTATCAGAGGCTCCTCATCAAGAACATCATATATTCGCTCCATACTGGTAATCATCTCTGTGATACGTCTGGGCAGATGGGTCATCCACATAAGCGGTCCATAAAGCATCCAGACATATGACTGGAACTGCATCAGGGCGCCTACCGACATCCTGCCGTCAAGAACTCTTATGCCACCCATATAGATGACAAAGTATATTCCCATGCTCATTATGAAGGACAGCATAGGAAACAGCGAAGCCCAGAAGACCTCATTCCTTGACTGAACGGCGCAGTACTCGGCATTGAGATTTTTAAACTTCTCGGATTCCGCCTGCTCCTTACCGAAGGATTTTACCACCCTCATTCCGGAGATAACATCCTGCAGAGAGCTGTTTAGCTTGTCGCTTTTGACCCATTGCAGGTGGAAGCGCTTATGTATGCTCTTCCTGAATATAGAAGTCAGTACAAATACCACCGGTATAAATGAAATCGATACTACGGTCATCCGTACATCCATAGAGAGCATGATTATTATAGCGCCTATCATGGTTATCATATGCGACAGCATATGTCCGAAGCATTCATGAACAAATCTCTGGATTGCAGCGGTATCCCTTGAAACCCTGTTCATCAGCTCTCCGGGTCTTTTCTCCAGTATGAAGGAAAGGGACAGCTCCTGAATCTTTTTATACATTCTGCTTCGGATACCCTGACATAGCTTTGAGCCAAAGGATACAAACCACCAGTTCTTCCCAATATCAATTAATATCTGCAATACCGTCAGCGAAAGCATTACACCAACGAATATAAGGACATCCTTAAGCGTTCCTTCCCTAACCGCCAGATGGTTATTTACAAAGATCTTCTGGTACTGTGGCAAATACAGGGCAAAGAATGTGCTTGACAGCGAAATGACTGACATTATCAAAAGCTGCAGCTTATATTCCTTGACCAGATCCCAGAACTTGGCCAGCATAACCATCTTGCTGTCACATTTCGGGCATTTCATGGTACCCGGCAAAGCCCTGCCGCATTTGAAGCAGGTCTTTTCACGTTCGCGGCTAACCACAGGCTTTTTGATTTTATCCCGTAAGCGTTCCGCTCCCTTTGCCACAAAGGATACTCTGGTCAAATGGCGCATTGAAAAGCGCGCAATGTATATTTCTTCTTCCTTATCGTATTCCTTGATAAGAAGCAGGCCGCTGTTTACCATCGGTTCGCACTTAATTTTCTCCAGCCTGCCCAAATCACTTTTAAAGAAAATGCTTTCCCCCTCGGTGACTATAAGCTGCTCATCTGTTACAACGATATATCCTATATCTCCGATTTTAAAGTCACGGGATATGTCATAGGGTACACAATATCGGATTTTTTCACTCTGCTTAAGCTTTAGCAGGTCCCGTACAACTTTAGGCAATTCAAATAGTAGCTCCATAATATCCCCTCCATGATGCATTCTAACTGCATCCAAAACACTGTATAAATCCGGCTTTTACAGATCTTACAGGAATAAATCCAGCTTCTTCAGTTCAGCCGTCGTCAGCTTTGTAACATCAGGGATTTCAAAACGGTTGCCGTCAAGATCGGTAATCAGCAGACGTGTATCAGACAGATGCACCACAGAGCTGCCTCCCATATGTATCGTAAAGCGGCAGGCTCCATGATCAGTCAGTACATCAAAGTAGGCAAAGCCGTATTCATCCTTGATATTGTTAATCCTCTTTATAATCGGTGTGAAATAGCGCAGTCTCAGCTGTTCCTCCAGCATCTGCCTGGTTTCCTTGCTGACATCTGTGCGCAAATCCTTGATAATTCCTATTTCCTTTGCCTTTTCATCAGGCTCGCGTATTGATATATAGCTATAAGGATCAGTAAAGGGAAACGACTGATATACCTGCACGCGGGGATAGAACTCATCTCCCATTCTAAGGGATACAAAGCCACCCTCAGTGCGCTCAAACACCGCATTTTCTGAATTAAGATAGCGCAGTCTCAGCATTTCCTCAGTTTCCTTTTCCATCTGCGCAAGGTCAAACTCCTCATCAGCCAGCTCTTTAAAAAATTCATCAGCTTTCTTAGGCATATACATCCTCCATTCTATTCAACAATTCCACGTAAAGCGAGGGCCTTGGTCTGCAGCTGCCTCAGCTTATAGTATGTTCCTTTCTTCTCCATTAATTCGGCATGAGTTCCTTCCTCGGTTATCTCTCCGTCATCAATAACCACCAGCCTGTTGGCATCACGCAGGGTGGAAAGCCTGTGGGCTATTGATATGGTTGTTCTGCCCTTTATCAGCATATTAATTGATGCCTGTATCGCTTTCTCTGTTTCCGTGTCGACAGAAGCAGTAGCCTCATCCAGGATTAAAATCTTCGGGTTGGCCAAAATCGCCCTTGCAATTGAGATACGCTGCCTTTCACCACCCGACAGATTCCTGCCGGCCGAACCGATTACCGTATCATAGCCGTCAGGCATTTTGCAGATAAAGTCATGGGCGCTGGCCAATACTGCAGCATTTATAATGTCCTCCCTGGTAGCTTTAGGATTGGCATAGGCAATGTTTTCAGCTACGGTTCCCATGAAAATATAGGTTTCCTGCGAAACCATGGCAACATTTCTGCGCAGATCAGCAAAGGCTATATCCTTAATATTAATTCCGTCAAGATATATCTCACCCTCCTGGGGATCATAAAGCCTTGATATAAGATTAACCAGGGTGGACTTTCCTGCTCCCGAACGGCCCACTATACCAAGCATCGAGCCACCTTCTATCTTCAAATTAATATTCTTTAAAATAGGCTTATTGGGTTCATAACCGAAGGTCACGTTTCTAAGCTCTATATCACCCTTGATATTATCAAGATGTATGGCATCCGGTCTTTCAGTAACCTCCGGAATAGCGTCTATAATTTCGAACATGCGCTGCTGGCTGTTCATGGTGTCGGTAAACCACCTGAAGGCAAAAGACATGAAATCCAGCGGGCCGTTCAGCTGATACACATAGCTTGTAAAGGTAACCAGCGTACCCAGCTCCATATCGTTTTGCAGTACAAAATATGAGCAAAAGCCCCATGCAACCAGTGATGCCAGTCTTTCAAAGGTAACATAGATTGCGTAAAATTTATTATCAAAGCTGACCAATGAAAGCTCAGCATTCCGTACTCTCTGATTGCTGTTCTCAAAACGCTCTATTTCACTGCCCTGCTGACCAAAGGCTTTTACGACACGGGCTCCTGTAAGGTTATCATTAAGACGGGAGTTCATGCTTCTTTCCGCCCTATGCCTTTTTCCGTAAAAATGCCAGAGTCTGGGCAGCAGCCTGAAGCTGATGGTAAACAGCACCGGAACAAAAATCAGTGATATTATTGCCAGCTTCCAGTTGATAGAAAACATTAACACGGCTGTAACTATAAAGGACAGCACATTAATGACTATATATGGAAGACCGTCAATGTAAAAGTATGTCACACGATCCGCGTCGCTCAGTACACGGGTCATAAGGCTTCCTGTCTGGCGGTTGTTGTAAAAGCTGATGGACAGCTTGCCCATTGAGTCAAATACCTTTATCCTTAAGTCCTTAACAACATTCGGAACTATCTTTGCAACCAAAATGCCATGGATTATGCTTATAAGCTGCTGTATCACCTTTGTTAAAAACATAACCACAACAATTATGGCAAGGGCTGTTGCAAATTTCATATTGGGATTGCCAAGAAACTCAAGAAATTTCTCATTCTTCCCCAGAACCTTATCATACAGGACTGTACCGCTGAAATAAGGCCAGATGATGTTCAATGCTGATGTAATCAGGAAGCAGAAGAATAAGAATAATATCTTGCCGATATGCGGTTTGAAAAACCCGAGCGAACGGACAAAGGTGGATTTGCGATCCATACATTTGGGGCAAATCTTGCGGTCCTTGTCAGGATACATGGTTCCGCATTTCGGACAATATTCCTCCACTTCATCTGTATGTAAATCCTCTTCCGTCAGCTGGCCGTTCTCCTTTAGCTTGTCGTAGAGCTTCACCAGCCTGAGCATCTCACCGATCCGCATATTGGTGCATGATGTCAGCTGTATGTCAGGCACCTGACCGGGCTGATCCTTTTTGGATGTAGAAAACAAAATTCCGCCGCATATGGTTCTCAGAACATCAAGTCTCTCAACTTCCTCTACCGGCAGAAATTTTGCAGACCATTTCTTATCCTTGCGAACTGCTGCTTCATGTATGCTTCCGATACCCTTAAACTGATGGATCTCCGTCCTGTCAGGTTCAGAAGTAACAATAATCAGCTTGCTTTTTGTCAATACCGCAAAGCCTTGTGCAAATTCACCCTCAAGAGTCATATCTGTTTCTGCAAAAAACAGAATATCTTCTTTTTTAATATGGTATCCTTCCAGATACTTCAACAAGGCGGAAGGTAATTCTTTCTTCTTAACCAAGTTATCACCCCAACAATCTGTAAAAATATAGTTTTTGAGCCCGCTATTTACTATATTACAACATCAATTTTTCTTATGTCAGTATAATTTTCTGTTATATTAGTTTTATACCTATCCGACCCATTCCTCTCATATATTAGCACCGACAGGAAGGGCAAACAATTGTTTTATATAATAATCTGATGTAGTATCTAATATAAAAAGACTTTCGAATATCTCCATCATGCCCCAATCCCCGATCCTATATGATATTTATCCCTTCCCCTGCCATATACTAAAAATCTATTTTGGTCCATAATTCCCTTAAACAAGCAGTTCTGATTTATGCTCATAACACTATGATATCGAACAAATATTCGCCCTGTCAAGTAAATTATTCAATTTATACGGTTTATCATATGATATTAATTCACTGCTAAAAGAATCCGTTTACACTCGTTTCATGCTCGACAGACTAAAGTCCTAACCGAATTGACTGTCTAAAGCAGTCAATAGCAAATCAAAACAGAGCGTAACCAGGATTCATTTGATTTCCCGGCACGCTCCGTATTTTGACAGAATTCTGTATTAAACTAAAGTAAATGAAAATAAATATGCTTAAACGACGATACTATTTATTCATTAAGGTATACATCCAGTCTGCGATTGGATTCCTTTATAAAGTCATCAAGCTCTTTTTCTCCTCTTAAATACGCATTAAAGTCATCCATAAACAGCTCTTTAGGATATGTAAACTGTATACTACCGTTTGAATATATCCCATAAAGGTCATCCATCACCGCTGTCTGCGGATACAGGCTTCTGTCCTTAAATATCATAAGCTCCTTACGTGACATAATATATTCGCAATATGAGCTTATATATTTGAGGGTTTCCTTGAGGTTCTTTGATTCAGGATTCACACAGAAGAAAAAGCATTTTGTCATATTGCTTTTATTTCCTGCAATATTAGGTAAGGAACAGGCTCTGATATTTTCTCTGTCCGCAGCTTTATACTGGAAATCATGATCATCAATGAAAAAGAAGGCATAATTTCTATTGGTATTTGAATAAAATTCCGGCAGCAAGCCATAATTTCCTACCATTCTGTACTCTGAGTACTTAATTACGCTTTTTATATTATCAGCCAGCCTTCTAAAGCCATCACTGTTAAAGTCTTTGCTATTGCTCAGATATTGGTCAAAGAAATTATTGACAATATCCACCCAGTCATAATAGTATAAATCACTTAAATTCTTGTCTTCGTTAAATCGTTTTAATATGGAAATAAACTCATCAAAATCCAATGATGATTTTAATGATATGTCATTTTCTTTACATACTGCTTCATTATAGAATATAACAGGCATATCAACTGCTATCGGCAGCATCCATATATCCCCGTCTGAATTGGTGGCAGCCTCCCTGATATACGGGAAGCAGGCATCTAAATATTCCTGAACACCCTCTACTTTATTTAACGGATAAAACGATCCTTTACTTTTTATATTCTCTGATATTTCCTGTCCGGAATTTATAAAGCAAATGTCAAAGCTCTTATCCTGTGAAAGTAATGCCAGTGCCATCTCTTCATCAGATAAGATGTTTTGTTTTATTGTATAACCGCATCCAAACGGCTGATTATAGTCGTATATATCACTACATATCAGAGTTATCTTCTTATTGTTTTGCATAAAAGCTTCGGCATTTATTCTGGTTATCTTTGTTGTATCAAAGTTTGTACAGTAGATATAACCATTATGACATAACAAATGAGCTCCACCGTTAACACCTGGCAGCAGATCTGTCTCTCCCTTAGCCGGATCTATTGAAGCAGATACCAGAATCAGGGTATTATCACGAGATTTCTGATAAACAAAATCCTTCTTATCATTATATACTGCAAATTTGTTTATCATTTCAATCTTATGATAAGTTTTCTCGGAAAAACTGCCATCCTTCGTATTATACTCGGTTAAATAATATCCTCCCTCTTCGTCATAAGCATAGATTAGGATATTGTCATCAGGAGCTTTTGAAAACGCTATAGGTAAGTCAATTGCCAGCTCATTACAGCTTAGAGTATTTAAATCTATGCAGGCTATGGCTTCACCGGAATAACTGAACATATCATCCGGATTAGCCGGTGTATAGTCCTTATTTATATATTTATTGTTAACTCCGAGAAAATATAATTTATCAGCTATCACCGTCATGTATATAATATCGGAGTAATTGGTAATATCAGTAAGCTTTACCGACTCATTGCCATCAAGTGTATATTTATACAGACACAATCCATTAATCTCATGCACTACATAATATAAGCTACCGTCTCTAACACTAATATGTGCCGGAGACTTTTCAATTTCATATGTATTTATAACTGAACCGTCAAAATCTAGTGCTTTTATAACACATTTAAAAGTATCATTTTCATCTTTTATAAGGGTTTTATAATACAGCACTCCATTTTCGTCAATATCCAATGATTCTATATTTTCATTAATATCATAAATGAAATAAGCATCCTCCGATAGATTTTCAGTTTGCAGCTCATTCTTATTACAGGAGATAAAAAACAAGGAAAAAACAATCAAAACAAAAAAATATTTTTTCATTTGCCAAACACCTTTCTTGATAACACATTACCTTCAGTAGGAAATATAACTTCATCGTATCCAATCACAATAGAATCCCATGATGTTGGATTAGACTTATTAATCGATGCAATCAAGCGCTCTCCATCAGTTTGCAAATTTGAATACCACAAACTTTCGTTATCCATCCTAATAAAATGTCGTATTTCATTTTTGCTTAAATCAATTTTAAACAAGTTCTTCGACCCATAAGATGCAACTATATTATTATTAATAAATGCAAAATCTTCTATCCTAAATAATACCAATTTCGCCAGTAGCTTATCGGCTTGCTCAGCACTGTATTTACTCTTCTCTCCTGTTTTTAGGTTTAATATATACACACTTTTATCGACAGCAAAAACAAGCATATCTTCAAAAATATGTATGGTTGATATTACCTGCACGTTATCCTCAAAGGGCATAATTTTAATAATCTCATCAGTATATCTATTAACCAGTGATAAATAGCCATCCAGCGACGTAAGAAGATATTCGTTATATGATACGACCCATGGGTAATTTTCTAAGGATGTAATTTGATTATTGAAGTCAAGCAGACTTACGCTTAATTTCCATGGAGGTTCCAATTCAGTGTAATAAATACCGAAATTGTCTATATAAAATGATGCTACGTTCTTATCTAAAATCAGCTCAAGTTCTTTTGTCTCCAAATCATAGCTATAAATCGGCCCTGAAAAATAAAAATCAGCTTCAATAATATTTATAAAATATAATTTATTATCCCATAGCTGTAAGTTATGTGCTTGCATATCTATAAGCAGTGTATCCTTTTCATCCTCCTGTTTATGAATAAAACCATCATTTCTACTCATGTAATAAATTGTGTTATTTTTTATATCAGGACAAATCAGACAGGATCTTCTACTTCCCAATTTGATGTTTGTGCTTAAATTTCCCAGCTTGAATCCCTTCATATCCGACTTAACTCCGGTAAAATTCATTTCAGCCGGCCAATCCCAATCTGGTGTATCTGATTTTGTTTTCAAAGAATCACCCATTTTTTCATCCTCGCGGGTAGTTTCTGTTTCATTATCACCGGTTATTTTATTAGCTTTTTCTGTAGGAGCAGTATTATTAATATTATCCTGTAACTCTATAATTGTGTTATAATCAATTTTTTTAGGCTTGTCTGCTTTGCTGCAGGCGGTACAAATAAACATATTTGTAATAATTATAATAATTACACTTAGATATACTCTATAACTTATCATATTTTTACCTTCTTTGCGGTATATAGATATCTACTTTAGTTTTTACACATGATATATTAATACGGAAATGCTTTCTTTAATATATGTTTAGTACAATGATAAGCAAGCATTTCCGTATCACATGATTATACAAGATTTAGCTAGTATTATTATTTCTATAACCAGAATACACATTTACTGCTGTTATATTTTTACTTATTATGTAATAGGCTATAATCTATCCCCTGCCACCACATGAACTATGAAATTCAACAGTATCAGTATAAGACATTATATTACCACAAAATTGGCATTTATAAATATGTATATAGCCATATGTAGTATAGTAACATACTCCGCCACCATATGTATGCGAACCTGAACTTATATGTGCTAATTGACTTGAATACAGTACATAAGAATGTGAACATGCTGCCTGCACTGTTAATGATGATGAACTAAAAATAGTCACTAACACAAAAACTGCAATTAATCTTTTAATTACTTTTTTTCATGTATTGCTCTCCTTTCCTTATACATGAAATAATGCTTCAAAGCAGAGCTTCATTTAAATATTACCTTGATTTTAGCATGAAATTAATGTATATTATATCTGTTAAGGTAACTCTTAACTAATATCAGGGACTTATTAGTGCTTCAACCTACTACTCAGCTAATAAGTCCTTGTTTATTTGGCGCTCTTATCCGCATAATATACCTTCTTTCATAATGCTATGCATTTACTTTTATGTCAATGTCTGTCATATTATAACATATTAGTTATGTAGAGTCAACATTTTTTGTTAATATAATACAATTAATGTGGCAACCGCTAATCAAAACAGAACGTAATCAAGAGCTTATTCAATTTCCTGGCACGCTCTGTATTTATTTTACTTGTATGTATATATTTGTTCTGTTTTTATCATATAGATAGAATTCTTTATAAAGTCAACAAACTCTTTTCTCCTCTCAAATACATGTCTCATTTCTTTCTTACTTAAATCTATTTTGATTTTGCCATGTCTCCGGCACACTCTGTTTTAGATTAAGTATTGCCTGCCGAAAGCAATCAATAGATTGCTTTTGCAGTCAACCACCAGCAAAAAAGCCTGCACTTTCGGCAGGCATGCATTGATTTATTTAGTTATTTCGTAAATGTGTTCATTATACATTCTCTTGCAGCATCAAAATCCCTGAACTCGTGACTTGTAATCATCAGAATGCACAGACATCCTATAGCTGCCTTCAGCTCATCTGCAACAACTTTGTTAGTCGGCTCTTTTTTCTCCATTTTCCAGCCATCGCCAGCCGGCTTCCCATTTTCCTTCTGACTGTCCTCATCTATACTTTCATTTCTTATCCTGTCTTCTTCATTAATATCACCATCATTACCCTTATTTTCAGTGTCCTCTTCCTCTTTGCCCGCTTCAGCCTTGCTGTCTACCTCTTTGCTCACTATTGATCCGTCATCATCCGGCCTGCCTTCTGAACTTTTGCCGTCCTCTTTTATAGCATCACCCAAGACATCGCTATAGATATCAGGTATTTTAGCCAAAGCTGCGCATGCTTTCTGTGATGCCGCCTGTATTATTACAAAGTCATAACCGACTTCTTCCGTTACCTCAAGGGTCAGGTTGCTTATTACATTACCCGGTCGCAGCACCAAAGGAAAATGTTCCTTGCTAAGGCACAGTTTTTTTATAATCTCCTCATTCAAATCCCCTGTCTCCATGGATAAAAGCCCTTCCCTCAGCAGACCCGTATACTCGCATTGCTTTCTGCCCGTCAACAGAAAGTTAAAATAATCGGACAGCATAAGAAAAGTCTTTGCCCTTTCTGCACAGGAGCTATAGCCCTCATCCGGTTCTCCGGCCAGTACCTCATCAAGACTAAAAACCATATCATCAATTACCCTGTCATCATTGTCAAGGAGTACAAAGTATCCGTCACAGGCTGTAAGCCCTACCAGTACCGGCAGCTTCCCAATCTCCTTACAGTATGCTATACCGGCTTTTATCTGCCTGAATATCTCCTGTAAATCCCATAGATTTTTCCCGTCCCTTTCTGTATAGTTGACTGTGAAGCTGTAAACCTCCTCCAGCTTAAGCTTGCCATTATCAAGGCAGCCTAGTATATGACGACCACCCTCTTTTGTAATATCTATGGCCAAATAAAGAACAGCCATACTACTGCTCCTTTGAAATTGCTATCTATATATAATAAGCAAAGGTCAGCCAAAAGATTACTTGATATTGGCTTATATGGCAGCAAATAATCCAGTACAGATAACCGGCCTTAGAGAAGCATTAATCTCATCTGCCATAAATTTATTTTCATCTGTCATATAGCAGGCTATATTTACATATCAGTTATTAGCTATATCATTTATTTCAGGCAGGTGAAGCCTATGACGGAGCATATTGAAAATCTGGTGTTTAAGGGAAGCGGGGTGTTGGGCGTAGCCTATCTGGGGGTTCTCGATTATTTGTACAGAAACAAGAAATTAGATCATCTGAAGAGAGTCGCCGGAACCAGCTCAGGAGCAATTGCTGCCTGTATCACAAGCCTTGCCCTGCCCTTTGACAAAATCAAAGAGATAGCTGATACACTTGATTTGCGCAGTGTTCCCTATAAGGGGGAATTTGAAGCTCTATCCATAATTGACAGCGCACAGGCTATTTTATTGGAGAATTCACGGGATACAATAGAGGCATTTTTCGGCGATATGAACTGCCTTTACAGACTGGTCACAAACTACGGCTGGTATTCATCAGAGTATATATATAACTGGCTGAGATCTGTTATTGCAGAGCAATTCAACAATAAAAAGCAGCCTCCCTATACCTTCTCCGACTTTCAAAATCCGGAGCTGCACAAGGATGGCCGTCCATTTCATGAATTATATATTATTGGCACTAACCTGACCACAGGCAACAGCCAGGTTTTTTCCCATGAAACAACGCCTGATATGGAGGTGGCGCTGGCAGTAAGAATATCCATCTCTATTCCTTTATTTTTTGAAGCTGTCCGAATAAAGCAGGCGGGTATCACCGGGAATACGATTGACAATTTTTATTGTGATGGGGGAGTTTTGAATAACTATCCAATAAGGCTGTTTGATTCCTACAGATACAATGCAAGATTAGTAAGGGGAGCCAACATGCAGACACTTGGAGTACGTTTTAAAAGCAGCAACCCTGTTAACAGCATTAACAACCTGCTTGATTATATATGGAGTCTTGTAACCACCTATACTCATGTGCAGCAGGACAATTATTACAACAGCCCTATGGATATAATCAGATCCATCAGCATTGAATCAACCGGTATATCTCCGATTGACTTCAACCTAAGTCCCAGTAACAAGGAAATACTGTACCAGATGGGCTACTCTGCCGCAGCGGAATTTTTTCAAAACAGCCACAAAGCTTTTAATGCCTGATAAGGCAGCAATCAAATTTAATACTATTTATCAGGAAAGCCTCCGCAGCTTTCACGTATAATAAAGTCATTTTCCACTATTACATTGGCATGGAACTGCATATGACCGTTAATCATATCCAGGATTAACTGCAGACACTGGCTTACCATGGCTTCCACCGGCATATCCAGAACACTAAGCTTAGGATTAAGCAGATTACATAATGGCGTATCGGCATATCCCAGGAGCTCCAAATCATCGGGAACAGATATTTTAAACTTGTATAGTATCTCATAAAGCAAGGGCATTATTGAGCTGGTTGTGGAAAATATGGCGGTTGGAGCATCCGCGCCTGTTAAAAGCTTTATCAGCTGCTCCTTGTTTATTTCCACATCGGAAGCTTTGGCAATAATATTTTCAGGCTTAATATTTACACCATACTTGCTGAAGGTATCAAGAAAACCGGCCTTCCGCAATGCCGTATGCCTTGTTGTTGTCTTGGGCTCGATATATGCAACCTGCTTGTGCCCCCTGGCAAATAAAAGCTGGGCAGCCATCTCGCCAACATTGTAGTCATCGACACAAACAGAACTGTACTTGGGATTCTGCCTGTTGAAGAAAACAATAGGCATGGAGGACTGAATCTCCTGCATATAATCTACATCCTCATCAGAGGCACCCACCACAACTACTCCATGGAATATATTATTTTTAAATATCTCTTCAACCTTGTGTATCTGTGAATATTGATATGGCTTATAAACCACCTCTACATTAATCTGCTCTTCCAGTATACTTTTATGTATACCGTCAAAGAATCGGACAATCAGTTCAGCTGAATATATAGAGGGCCACAAAATTCCGATAACAGCTCTTTCTGACGGCTGCATACGCAATCTTCTGGCATAAATATTGGGCTTATATCCTGATTTTTTCGCCAGCTCTAAAATCTTTTGCTGAGTTTCCTTTGCAATACGCATTTCATCTCCTCTTCCGTTAAGAACGAAAGAAATCGTGCTGGGCGACAGCTCCAACATTTGTGCCAGCTCCTTAATGCTTACCCTCGGCATTATTTATCCTCCTTGTATGACTGATTACAGGCTATATTTTATATAGTATAATCGAATTTATATGACGAAAACATTATATACTTAAAATTCACATAAATCAATTGGTAACAGCCTGATGTGCGGATGTATTTTAACTTAAGTGTATTTTACTGGTATTTCTCATACCTTCATGTTTCCAGCTCATTAATGTTTGGCTCCTCAAAATGGTATATGCATATTATGTTTATTTTTGTCAATTATTATTGACTGATCTTAGTTATAAATTTATGATAAATCTGCAAACCTTTTTAAACACAGGATCACTTTATATATTAAGAAGCTAATTGATTCGTATCATGCAGCGAGGGTAATTTGATATATTTGATATTTAAATGAATACATTCTAATAAATTTTTCGTCCGAAAAAATGAGAAAAATATTATACTATAAGAAGTATATCAAACAAGGAGGATCTGTTAATGCTTGAGCAATATCTTACCTTAAGAGACGGCAAAAGAATTTTTATGCGTTATTATAATGAGCTTCCGGCAGCAAAAACCATCCTTTTTCTTCATGGTGGCCCCGGTGTACACTGTGAAGACTTTAACTGTGCGGCCCATTATCTTTCCAACAGCTTCAATATAGTAATGTTCGATCAAAGAGGAGTTTTGCGTTCTGACAGGGTCGAGGATCATGAGCCCCTAAACGTACAAATCTTAGTGGATGATTGTGAGGATATAAGGAAGCAGCTAAATATAGACAAATGGATACTGCTTGGCCATTCCTTCGGCGGCTTTTTGGCTCTGTTGTACGCATGGCAGTATCCATCACATATAGACAAGGTAATTTATGAAAATACCAGCTGGTATTGTATTGACAGCATAAAAACTATACATAAAAAGACCTCGGCATATTTAAGAACAATTAACGAACACCGGCTGGCTGATAAAATTGACAGTGTTATATCAGTATGTGATGACTTTGAAACTCTGATCCAATTGCAGTATGATACACCTGAGAAATTCCGGCAGCAGGTATATTATAACAAGCCCTTGTCCGAAGAAATAAAAAAGCACTGGCATCTTCAAAATGTTACCCAGCAGCAGTGGGAAAATGGTATAATCCACAACAAGCGGATAGTTGCAGATAAAATACTCTATCAGGATCTGCAGCCGTTAATTAAGGAAGTTACCTGTCCCTCCCTTCTGATAAGAGGGGAATATGATCCCTGCATGAGCGAGGAACAACAGGAATATTTTGTCAAGAACTCCCCGAACGGCAAGCTATGTATTGTGGCTGATTGCGGTCATACGGTACATACTGATAATGTTACGGAATTCTGCAAAATAGTTAAGGAATTTGCCGATTAGGAATTTGCAGTATAACGTGCCAATGCAACTTTGCATTGCAAAGTTTTAACTCATAAGACTAAAATATCTACAGAACGGAGTAAATTAATGGATAAAGCCTTTGCGGATCAGACTATCATAAAGTTCCAAAAACTCTTTTTCGGCTTTGCGCTATCAAAAAGCTATGATATTGCAGAGGCCGAGGAGCTGGCCTCCAGAATAGTTCTTGAGGCTTACTCAACTCTGCTTAAAACGGAGGGAGTGGATAACTGGGACGGCTATCTGTATAAAATCGCCCACTATGTATATGCCAGATATATTAAGGAAAAAAATAAAAGCCGGTCTGTAAGCATTAATGAGCTTGATATAGCGCTGGATAATGATTTCACCTCTGAAATTGAGCAGAGTGAAGAATATAAGCTGCTGAAGCGGGAAATCGCCTATCTGGGAAATCTGCAGCGAAAAATCGTAGTAAGACATTATTATCAGAATAAAAAAATTCATGAAATAGCAAAGGAGCTTAATCTATCCACAGGTACTGTCAAATGGCACCTTCATAATTCACGAATTCAACTAAAGGAGGGTATAAAAATGATGCGCCTTACCGGAGATCTGGGACTGACACCAATTAGCTTAATTAATATGGGACATGACGGCTATTGTGGTGATCTAGGAGATACAGGCTACTATCTCAACAGCAAGCTTAAGCAAAATATAGCTTATGCAGCCTACGATCAGCCCAAAACCATAACTGAAATTAAAGTCCGCCTTATTTTTTGCATTTCAAAACAGGTATGCCAAACTCGGCATACCTGTTTAAGATCATAATAATCCTATTTCAATATAAAGGCTCTTTAGCTAAATACCTCCAGCACCTCGCTGCCGCTTCTTACGAAGGCAATAAACTCATGCAGCTCTGCCCTTGCAGTTATCATTTGCCTGCCCTCGTAGGTTTTTTTATCATTTACATTAACCCATTTACCCTCCGGCAGGTAGACACTGCGCTGTGTCACTCCCTGCTCCAGAATGGGAGCAAAGAGTATATCCTCTCCGAACATGTACTGATCATCAAGTCGGTAGCAAATCTCGTCATCATAAAAATCATAGAACATCGGCCTCATAATCGGTGAGCCGGTCTTGCTGGCGATATCCATATATTTGAGAATATAAGGCTTCAGCCTCTCCCTAAGCTCTATAATATTCTTAAGAATAGGATAATTTCTTTCACCGAAGCTCCAGATTTCATTGTCTCCGCCGCTTCTCTCCTTCACGCCCGGATGGCGGTCAACCTGGTTTTTTGTACGGTTTCTGGCCCCGTGAAGGCGCATAACCGGACTAAAGAGGCCGAACTGGAACCATCTGACTATAAGCTCCCTGAAATAGTCGCTTTCTATATCTGCGGAATGGAAGCCGCCTATGTCGCTGTTCCACCATGGGATTCCGCACATTGACATGGAAAGGCCGCTGGTTACACTCTGGCGAAGAGCCTTGAAGGTGGAGGGGATGTCTCCGTTCCATACCAGGGAACCAAATCTTTGGCTGCCGGGATAGGCTGCCCGGGTAAGGATTATAATATCCTCTTCTCCCTCACTTCTTAAGCCATCATAAAATATCTTTGCATAATAATATGGATACAATAATGCCGTCTGGGCTCCGTTACCTATATAAAAACGCAGATTGCCAAACTGCTGAGGATGCACCTCCGGCTCAGCCTCATCCAGCCAAAAGTTCTTAATTCCGTACTTATAATAATTCTCCCTTACCTTGCTCCATACAAAGGGCCCTGTTTTAGGATTGGTGGGATCTATAAAGGTCTGTAAGCCGTAAAAGTTGAATATGCCATACTGCCCGTTCTCGGTCCTCACCAGCATATTCTCATTATCCATTGCATGATAATTCTCACTCTTGGGATTAATGGTAGGCCAGATGGATACAACGGGCTTTACTCCCATTGACTCAAGCTCGTCACACATTGCCTTGGGATCAGGCCACAAATTGGGATCAAATTTCCATTCCCCCTGCTCCGTCCAGTGGAAATAATCTATTACTATCGCTGCGAGAGGAATTCCTCTTTTCTTGTATTCCCTTGCCACCTCCAGCAAATCCTCCTGGCTTTCATAACGGAGCTTTGACTGCCAGAAGCCGGCCGCCCAGTCAGGGAATTTCGGGGCATAGCCTGTCAGATCACAGTATATTTTCATTATGTCAGCCGGAGTATCCCCGACATATACAAGATAATCAATCTGATATGCACTATCCGCAACCCACATTGTATGATTAAAGGTAGTCTCACAACGGCCGGGTGCAGGATTGTTCCACAAAAAGCCATATCCCAGAGACGAATAAATAACCGGCAAAGTCGACTTGGTATTGTAATGCATGATATTGCAGGTGCAGCCCTTGCGGTCAAACTGATCCTCCTGCTCCTGTCCCAGGCCATATATATGCTCGCCCGGATTACTGTCAAATATCGCCTTCACCTGATAATTGTTACCGCCCAGGTGGGTAAAGCGGGTAACCGGATCACCCTCATCACGGGATCGAAGAATCTGCTTCCCCTTGCGAAAGTAGCTTATACTGGCTCCGGTCCAGCCAAAGCCGTCCCTTATAGTTGCGGAAATATCGCCGTTTACTATCGTTGCTTCTCTTTCATTTCCAAAGGTTTTACAATCAGCTTTTGTAGTCGGCGGCAGCAGGGTCCAGTTCTCATCAGACAGCTTAATATTGCGGGTTGAACGGTAACGCAGACAATTTGCTCCATAAGCTTCTATTACCGTAAGCTCATCTCTTCTTTCAAAAATTATCTTGTCTTCCAGAATCGTTATCTTTGCCATAATCTTTCCTCCCTGTGACTTTAATTAATTTAAACGCATAAGCGCATATATGTATATTCTGTTCCTTCAGCAAGTACCGGCTGCATAAAAGGCAATAAAATTTTATAAATGAATCATATTGGTCTTTATATCTCTTATTTTAGGCAAATGCGTAAATAAATCTATAACTAATTTGCTTTTTAGCAATACAAAATTGCTGTCCGGAATATGCAGCCGGCCTTTCCGGCAGCCTTTTATATATAAAAATAGCCTTCCGCCCTTATCCAAAAGAGCTTCAGGCTATTTTATCTTTAACTGCAGCCTGTTGAAGAGCCGCATACCAGGCAGACCGAGCAGGTCCCGCTTGGAATTATGGCGCTGCTGCCACAGGTTCTGCAGGTTACCTTTGTATGTCCTTCGGGTACAGCCTCCCGCTGCTCCTGCTCCTCTATGACGCTATCCTTTTTTTCACTGCCACCTTTTTCCATGCCGGATAATTTCATTTTTAAGCTCTTTGCATATGCCAGCAGCTGCTCATAGGTCATATCCTCCAGCTTTTCCTCCTTCTTTTGTCTGGATGAATTCAGAGGCTGACTGGCCTTAGAGCCGTCACGGTACAGGGCTATGCACTTGACTCCCAATCTCCATGCATCAATATGAACATTATTAAAATCTTCAACTGTAGCCGAGTTAGGCAGGTTTACCGTCTTGCTGATTGCTCCGCTTACCAGAGGAGTCAGGGCAGCCACATACCTGACATGGGCTATCGGGGCAATTGCCCTCTTTCCTGAGCCGCAGACATTGGCAGTATCAAATACAGGCAGATGCTCCTCCTTCAGATGCGGACAGCCCTCCAGCTTGCCGTCTGCTATCCGGGTGTAGCTGTAGCCGTTTTCGCTGACTGTTTCCTTGCGCAGCACATAGTCCTCTATATCCTTAATCTGCTCCGGGCTGTAGCCCAGCTTCTTCAAAGCTATACTGATATAGGGATTAACCAGCTCCATAACCGTGCCGCCAACGAGCTTTTTATATACCACATGGGCAAAGAAGGGCTCTATGCTGGTGGTGGCGCAATCCATCGCCAGGGCAATTGTACCGGTTGGCGCTATAACACTGACCTGGGCATTTCTGAAACCATATTTGCCCCCCAAATCCAGGGCATTTTCCCATACATTCTTCAACTGTCGGCTTAAATCGTCCAGCTTATTATCTATCAGTAAATCATGGTTTACACAAACCGGCCTGTAGGATAAGCCTTCAAAGTCCGTATCCAATGCGCCTGCCGCCCGAGCGTGGTTCCTTATTACTTTAAGCATTGGCTCTTTGTTGATTTCATATTTGGGAAAGGCGCCGATTTTTTCCGCCATCAGGGCTGATACCGTATATGCCTGGCCTGTCAGGATTCCCACCAGGGCTGCTGCAACATTTCTTGCTTCCTCGGAATCATAGGGATGGGCCATTATCATATGCAGGGCGCCTGTTCCGGCAACTCCCTGGCCTGTTGTCCTGAAATAGTGGGTCCTTCTTGCTATATCCTCGGTGGGGAACTGCCCCCAGTGGACTGTAGCCTCAAGAACAATCTGGGCTAAAGATACTGCATGGACATAGCCTTCAAGGTCAAAGCTCTCATTTTCAACATCATAATAGGGCACAACATTATGGCTGAGCAGATTGCAGGCTGTATCGTTCAGGAAATGATATTCGCTGCAGGGATTTGATGCAACTATATTTTCTCCTTTGCCATCCTCACCATTGGGGCAGGTATTCCACTCATTAATCGTGTCATGGAACTGAGGGGCAGGATCAGCACATCTCCAGGAGGCATAGTTGAATTTTTTCCAAAGCTGTTTAGCGCTTACCGTCCTGTTAAGTGCCGGGTCCACCCGTCCAGTCAGCTGCCATGACGGCTCCGGGTCCTCTCCTGTTACCTTTTTCATAAAGGCATTTGTAAATCGGACGGAATTATTTGAATTCTGACCGGATACGGTTTCATATGCCTCCCCGTTAAAATCGGTGCTGTAGCCCATCTTGCCAAGGGCAACCACCTTGTTTTCCTCTATAACCTTCCAGTCAATGAATTCCTCGATATCAGGATGATCTGCATCCAGACAGACTATTTTGGCGGCCCGTCTTGTTGTTCCTCCTGATTTAATTGCGGCTGCATTGCGGTCAAAGACCTTTAAAAAGCTCATTAATCCGCTGGAGCTGCCACCTCCGGATAATCTCTCCCCCTTTGCCCTCAGAACGGAGAAATTTGAGCCTGTACCTGAGCCCTGTTTGAACAATCTTGTCTCGGTAACCAGCTGATCGGATATCGATTTATTGCCAAGCAGAGCATCGTTGATGGAAATAATAAAGCATGCACTGGCCTGCGTACGGCTGTAGGCATCCTTGCTTTTTACAACCTTGTCCTGCTCAATATCATAGTAGTAATGCCCCTCAGGCTCCTTGCTTATATCATAGAACATCTTAAGTCCTGTATTAAACCATTGGGGTGAGTTAGGTGCCATCCTCTGATCCAGAATCAGATACGCCAGCTCATCGTAGAATATATCCATATTTTCTTTGCTAATTAGTCCTTCGTCCAATGCAGCGGCGGTCCAGAAGCCTACCATACGGTGAACCACTTCCTTCATGGAGCGGTCATAGCCATATCCGTTTGGCACACCGGCTTTTCTGAAATACTTGCTGGCTATAATATCACAGGCATTCTGGGAATAGGATACCGGAAATTCAAGTCCTCTCATGTCACAGATAACCTTCCCGCTCAGCCAGTCCTTCAGGACAACATCAACTGTTTTGTATTTAAATAAATCATAGACCGTCAAATCCGGCCGTCCCTCCAAGGCCTTTGTAAAACGCCTCCTGATTAAATCCTCCAATTTCATCTTGCTACTCCTTCCTATGTACAAAGCACTATATATTGTATCTCGAACAGATTTTCATACTATATATATATTTGTGTTATGCTATTTTATATTATCTTGCGCAGCTTTTCAATAGTTTTTTTGTAAGATTACTGATTTATTTTTCTCCGTCCTATGTGAAATTATAAATCTTTTATACTCCCACTATCTTCTTTTCTCATATAAGCCTCAGTCCGCTTATTTTTGAATGATAATATCGTTTATTGATGCAAATAATCTTACTTCTATTTATCCCTTATATTCGGCCTGATGCCGGAAAACTCCAGGCAGGGGAACAGAAATTATAGCGCGCATGGCATGAAAAAAAAGCGGCTGTATAACCACACCCTGCGGATTACTCCCTAGGGCGCGGCATACAGCCACTTTTTGTCAGTTATTGTTATATATTTATATGGGTTATATATGATAAAGAGCAAAAACACTTTGCCCATATCACCGAGCTATAATATGTATTGCCCGGATAATTAAATATTACTTTGATTTAAAAGCTTTTGATTGGCTAGAGCCTAATATTAGCGCATGCTGGTTATTGTACCGTCCAGATCCCAGAGATCCTCCCATCCCTTGGCGCCTTCCCATAAGAATACCTGGCCCTTTATCAGACGGTTGTTCTTTTCCAGTCCTTTTATTATAGTCATTTCCTCATCTGTTAAGGGATCCTCTGTGGTGCATTTGAGGTTGCTCACATATTGTTCCTCACGAACTGAGAAGGGGATAGGGACCTGTCCTCTCTGTACAGCCCATTTCAGGCATATTATTGCCGGATGTACATTATGGGCCTTTGCTATCTCCACAATTTCAGGTACCTCTAAGTCAGCAATATCCTCCGGTGTTCTGTCACGCTCAGGCCTTGCAGGGGAACCAATTGGACAGTAGCCTATCGGCAATATGTCACGCTCCAGGCAATAATTAAACAATTCCTCCTGCTGGAAGGTGGGATGCAGCTCCATCTCAATGGCTGCCGGCTTAATTCTGCAATGGGGAAGTACGGCCTCCAGCTTGGGGATAGTCATATTTGACATACCTATGAATCTGGTAAGGCCCATTTCAACCAGTCTCTCGCATTGTCTCCAGGTTTCAATGTATTCGTCCGGCGAGAAGGGCTTTGAATCAGGATTGCGGGAATCTCCGCTGCAGCCGGGTGCATGGTAATTTCTGAAAGGCCAGTGAACAAAGAACAGATCCACGTAGTCAAGCCGCAAATCCCTCAGGCTTTTTGCACATGACAGAAGGACATCGCCCTTGCCGTGCATATTGTTCCATACCTTGGTGGTAATAAACATTTCCTCTCTTTTAGCTATTCCCTTATCAAAGGCATTCTGGAATACCTGCCCTATCTGTTCTTCGTTGCCATAAATGGCTGCGCAGTCAAAGAGACGGTATCCTACCTCAATCGCTCCGGCAACTGCTGCTGCCACCTGCTCCGCTGTGTAACGGTCGGAACCGAAGGTTCCCATACCTATGGCAGGTATATAATCACCTGTATATAGCTTTCTCTTTGGCACCTTGTTGGGATCGATAAATTCCTTCATACAAACTTCTCCTTTTCTTGTCCTGATTTAAATCTATTTTCCTTAATCCTTATAAAAATCCAAAATTAATTTTTATTCATATGCTATTTAATATCCGGATTAGCCTGTTTCCTCAAGCAATCAGATACGACATCCTTATTCAAGCCTTTCCACCTTAACCCGGGGCAATAACTCCTGCATATCCTCAGGTCTAAAATAGCCGGTCTCTACCCGCATGGCATTGGCTGCCGAGATGGCTGTGGCAAGCTTTATTGTATCCTCGATAGGCATATTTCTGCACAAGCCTACCGCAAAGCCGGCTACCAGTGAATCCCCACAGCCTACGGTATTTACCACCTCAACCCTGGGGGCGATTGCCCGGTATACCCCTTCCCTGCAGACGGTGAGCGAGCCATCTGAGCCACAGGATATTACCACAAGCTCTATTCCTGACTGATGCAGCTGCTTTGCAGCCTGCAGCAGCTCTGCCTGAGTCTTTAGGCTCTTACCGGTCAGCATTCTGATCTCATCCATGTTGGGCTTGATCATATATGGTACTGCCTTTATTGCCTCCTCAAGAAGCCTGCCGCTGGTATCAAGTATTACCCTTTTGCCCTGCTGACTTGCTATTTCTATCATTTTTACATACAGGGAGGCATCCGCTCCCTGGGGAACACTGCCGGATATGGCCACAAGGCTGGACTCAGATATCAGCTGCCGGAATTTTTGCAGCATTCTCTCCTTATCCTCCTCTGTAACTCCGGCTCCCGGCTCAAGGATCTCCGTCTGGATTTTGCTTGCTTCGTCATATATATTTATGCAGCTTCTGCTTTCTCCCATTATATGGACAAAGTCACTTCTGATATTTTGCTTCTGCAGAGTTTCAATAATATAGTTTCCTGCATGTCCACCGACAAAGCCGGTTGCGCATACCGCTTCTCCTGCAAGTGCCGCCACTCTGGCCACATTCAGGCCTTTGCCTCCTGCAGAGTAGCTAATCTCCTTAACCCGGTTTACTTCACCCGGCCTCAGCTGCTCCACTACATAGCGTTTATCTATAGCCGCATTCAATGTAACTGTCAGTATCATCCCTGCTATATCCTTTCGTATCCAAAGCTATTTTGCTTACATCAGTCTTCATTTATCAGCAGGATTTTGCCGCTTACCCCTCCGGGCTTTTTATACAGCTGGAAGGCCTCCTGCGCCTTGCTCATAGGCAGCCTCATGGCAATCAGGCCTTCATCAAACTTAAGCTGGCCCGTGGCAAAGTAATGGGCTGTCAGCTCCCATTCCTTCCCCGGAAAGGGCGCACTGTAGCTCATCCAGGAACCGGTGAGCTTAAACTCCTTGCGGTTCATATTTTCCCAAAGCTTCTGTGAAAACTCCAGGCTTACATGGGGCGTACCGATAAAGCATACATTTGCCTTGTTGGCTGCCAGCTCAAAGGCCATATACATGGTCGGAGCGGCTCCTGCCGTTTCAAATACATAGTCATAGCCCTTACCGCCTGTGATATCCATAGCCCTCTTCATAAAGCCTTCCTCGGCGGTATTGACCACCTCATCGGCTCCAAGGCGCCTGGCAAGAGCCAGCCTGTCATTGTTGATGTCAAACACCACCACTTTTCTGCCGCCGTAGATTTTTGCCCACTGCATAGTAAATATCCCAATGGTGCCGCCGCCTAAAATGGCTACATATTTGCCGCCCTGATAGTCGTTCAGCATGAGTCCGTGAAGGGCCACCGTTGACGGCTCAAACATTGCCCCCTGCTCATAGGAGACGCTTTTGTCAAATACAACGGCATTTCTTTCAGGAATAACCAGATAGTCGGCATTGCTTCCCTGCTCTCTCGATCCGATAAAGCTGTAATGCTTGCACAATGAATAATTGCCCTTCTGGCAATCCTCACAGGTCATACAGGGCAGCAGCGGCGCTCCGGAAACCCGATCGCCTACCTTCACCCTTGTTACCCCTTCGCCAATCTCCACTACGTCACCTGAGAATTCATGTCCCAATACTATCGGATAAAAATGTACACCATGGTGCAATACCCTTGGGACATCGGAACCGCATATTCCTGACGCCTTTATTCTAATTTTTACCGTGCCGGGTCTGGTGACCGGCTCTTCATAATCCATATAGCGCACATCCTCATTTGCACATACTACTGCCGCTTTCATAATGAAATCCTGCCCTCTTTCCACCTTGCTTATTTTTGATATATGCTTATAAATACCGATGCTGATATAGTTTTTATTTTTTGCTGCTGATTTCTTTACATACCAATATGTTTTATTGAGCCCTTCCTATGAAGCCATTACTCTCTATGCATAATCTCCTTCAGGCTATTGTACAAGTCCAGATAAATCCTGTAATTTTTATCATACAGGCTTCTCTTTGATTCGTCCGGCTCATGCTGCCTCCTGACCCTGACAGTCAGCTTGACTGCTTCATCAAAATCCCTGTAAAATCCTGTGCCAACTCCGGCAAGTATGGCTGCACCCAGGGTTGTTGCCGTATCGGAGGCCACCACCTCAATAGGCAGGCCGGTAACATCCGCTTTAATCTGAGTCCAAAGCAGGGAGTTTGCCGCCCCTCCCATGGCTCTCAGCATCTTTACCTTTGCACCAGCCGCATATGCCACCTCAAGGTTATGCCTCAGGGAAAAGGCCACTCCCTCCATGGCGGCCCTTACTAAATGGGCCTTGCTTTTACTAAAATCAAGTCCGTAAAAGACTCCCTTTGCCTTTACATCCCATACGGGAGAGCGTTCACCTGCCATATACGGCAAAAAGACCACTCCGTCACTTCCCGGATTAATCCTGCCGGCAGCCTCATCAAGTAGGGCCAGGGTGGATTTGCCAAGCCGTGCCGCCTCTTCCTTCTCAAGGTCGGCAAATTCCTTCTCAATCCAGCGCATCACTCCGCCGCCACCTGTAGTACCTCCCTGCAGTAGCCACAGGCCGGGCACCACATGAAATCCAAGTATCAGCCTGGGATCGGCACTGTAGTTGTCAAGGCATATGCTCATTCCACCTGCCTGACCGCCCTGCTCCTGGGTCTGGTCCGGATAAATTACACCTGCCCCCAGGGTTCCGCAGGCAGCGTCAAGCCCGCCTGCCACCACCGGTGTGCCTGCTGCCAGTCCGCACTGCTTTGCGGCCTCCGGTGTTACCTTGCCTACCGGCTGATGACATTCATATATATCAGGAAGGAAATCATATTCTATTCCAAGCGCCCTGCACATATCCCTGTCCCAGCTGCCCCTGCGCATATCAAAGCAATGCAGGCCATAGCCCTGGGATTTGTCCTGACTAAGTACCCCTGTCAGCCTGTATACTATAAAGCTGTTTGACTGCAGTATCTTATAAATCCGTTTATAAATTTGCGGCATATTTTCCTTGTACCATATTATCTTGCCTGTGGTATAGGAGGCCTGGAGCGGATTGCCTGCCAGCGAAAATATCTCGTCCTCCCCAATTTCCCGGTTAAGCCGCCTGCATATGGCATCAGCTCGTGTATCCATCCAGATGGGAGTATTGGCTAAAAGCTCTCCCTCCTTATCAAGGGCAATTGCAGACCAGCTCTGACCGTCAACTCCGACTGCCGCGATATCCCTATTGTCAATGCCAGACTTTGATAGCACGGTCTTAATAGTACTGCAGACAGCCTCCCACCACTGCCCGGGATCCTGCTCTGCATAACCCGGCTCCGGATAATACACCGGATACTCACCGCTGCCGGATGCTATTACTTTACCCTGACGGTCAAAAAGCGCCACCTTGCAGGCACTGGTTCCAATATCAATTCCGAGCAAATATTTCTCCAAGCTCTTGCTCATTCCTTTCATAGCCTAATCGCTAATATTTATCATTATAAAATCTTTATCGCTAATATTGAGCCTTATATAGTGTCTTTATATAATCCTTTTAACCGAGCTGCCCTCCACCAGCTTCGTCTGCAGCTTGATAAGCTTAAAATCTGCCGGGCCGGCTGCCTGCGGTTTTTCCATCCTCTGCAGGATAATTTCCGCAACCTTTTTCCCTATCTCGGCTGTCGGCTGGGTTACAATGGTCAGCTTAGGCCTGCAGGCTCTGGCAAATTCCTCACTGTCAAAGCCTATAAATGAAATATCATCGGGTATCCTCACACCCAGCTCATTCAGCCCTATCACGGCTCCCATGGTCATCTCGTAGTTGGCTACAAAGACTGCCGTCATATCCGGATTATTCTTTATCAGCCTCTCTATGCAATGTACCCCGCTGTTTATGGTATAGTCCCCATGCTCTATCAGTCCTTCATCAGGAACTATGCCGGCCTCCATTAAGGCCAGCTTGTATCCCAAAAGTCTTTCCTGGGCTGTGTATATATCTGTCGGGCCTCCAATCATGCCAATTCGGCTATGCCCTACGCCTATCAGGCTCATAACGGCATTTTTTGCTGCCGCAAGGTTATCCACCAACACATAATCACAGTCGATGCCGTTGATTTTCCTGTCTATCAGGACGACAGGTATGTTTGCCTTACGAAAACAGTCCAGATGCGAGCCGTCACAGCCAACAGGCATATTTATTATTCCGTCCACCCTTTTGCGGTACAAGAATTCAACAGCCCTTTTCTCAAGCTCACGATCGGTTCTGCAGTCACAGACAATCGTAGCGTAGCCATGATTGCGGAGAATATCCTCCATCGCTGTTATAATATCAGTACAGAATTTATTATTCAGCTCAGGTATTACCACACCGACAGTCTTGGTTCTTTTGGTTTTCAGGCCGCGTGCCACCTCATTAACCTCAAAATTCAGTTCCTTAATGGCAGCCTCTATCTTTTCCTTGTTCTCCTTGCGAACATTTCCCCCGTTTATATAAGACGAAATAGTGGCAAGTCCCAGCCCTGTAAGCCTGGCAATATCCTTAATCGTTGCAGCCAATTACAATCCCTGCCTTTTTATCACAGCCACAGACCAGAATACGGTTTTTAACCAGCTCCTTAACCCTTTCCATACCTGCCTTACCCAGGCTCTTGGGGTCAAAGGTCTCAGCCTTTTCCTTTAACAGCTCCTTGATTGCATCCGTATAGGCGGCACGAAGCTCGGTTGCAAAATTCACCTTGCAGATGCCCCTTTCAATACAATCTCTTATATCCTGATCGCTTAGTCCACTGGCTCCATGTAAAACCAGTGGTACAGATACGCGCCTGCTTATTTCAGACAGTCTGTCCTTATCCAGTACAGGTGTACCAATATAAAATCCATGTGCCGTTCCTATAGCCACCGCCAGACTGTTAACTCCGGTTCTTTCCACAAATTCGGCAGCCTCATCCGGATCAGTATTGGTATCCGCCTCAGCCGTCAAATCATCCTCCTTGCCTCCTACCTTGCCAAGCTCGGCTTCAACCGGAATACCGCCTGCTCTGGCCACCTCAACCACCCTTTTGGTCAGGGCAATATTATCCTCAAAGGCTTCATGTGACCCATCTATCATTATAGAGCTATATCCCTCTTTTATGGCCCTTACAGCCAGCTCGAAGCTGTTGCCGTGATCCAGATGCAAGGCAACTGGAACCTTTGCCTTTTTTGCCTCAGCTGTTACAATAGCCGCATAGGTCTCCAGTGACCCGTACTTTACAGTCGATGGAGTGGTCTGAAGGATAACCGGAGCTGAAAGCTCCTCGGCTGCGGCTATAACAGCCTTAACCATTTCCATGTTTTCAACATTAAATGCACCTATGGCATATCTGCCCTTTTTTGCTGCCAGCAGCATCTGCTCTGATGTTGTCAAAGGCATTTTTTATTACCTCACTTTCCGCCGAAACGTTTCTGTTTCTTAAAAACATATTATTCCTCTTCAGCTTTTATGTCAATGTATTTTTATGATTTAAAGAAAACAAGGCGGCAAAAGCTTATCCGGCATCTTCAGCCGTTTCATACAAGCTTTTACCGCTCTTACCATATCATTAAATGATTACTTAGATGACTGTTAAAATTAATTCATCAATGTTGATTTCAAATATCATTATACATACATTCATTATACATATATGCATTATATTTAGAAGCAGCTTTTATTCTTTCCCTTGGGGCAGGGCTCTCCCTTGCTGCACTTATAGCATACTTCATTTGTAAGCCCCTTGCCGTCAAAATACTCTCTGCAGTTTGAAAGAGTCGTTTCAGCAATATTGTATAAGGCCTCTTTGGTCAAAAAAGCCTGATGTGATGTTACAATGACATTCGGCATGGAAATAATTCTGGCCAATACGTCATCCTTGATAACCGTATAGGACATATCCTCATAAAACAGCTCTGTTTCTTCTTCATATACATCAAGGCAGGCGCCGCCGATCTTCTCATCCTTCAATGCTTCAAGCAGATCCTCGCTGTTTATGAGAGCGCCTCTTGATGTGTTAATGATGTATACCCCATCCTTCATAAGGCTTATCATGTCTTTGTTTATCATATGGAAGGTATCCTTCGTAAGGGGGCAATGCAGGGATATAATATCAGCTTCCCTGCACAGCTCATTAAGCTTCACGTACTCAATGCCGGCATCCTTCAAAGGATAGGGATCATAGGCAATAACCCTCATTCCGAAGCCCTTGCATATGTTTACGAAAATCTGACCTATTTTTCCTGTACCGATAACTCCGACAGTCTTGCCATGCAGGTCAAATCCCATCAGGCCGTTAAGGCTGAAGTTGAAATCCCTGGTTCTGACATATGCCCTGTGTATTTTTCTGTTAAGTGTCAGCAATAATGCCATTGCATGCTCGGCTACCGCATAGGGTGAATATGCAGGAACACGTACCACATGTATTTTCTTGTATGCAGTCTTAAAGTCAACATTGTTATAGCCGGCGCAGCGCATGGCTATCAGTCTTACTCCGTTTTCATACAGTATATCAATGGTTTCCTGATTGATATTGTCATTAACAAAGGCTACCACAGCCTCAAAGCCCTTTGCCATAAATGCGGTCTTGGGCCCCAGCTTCGGCTCAAAATATTCGATATCAATGTCGTATTTTGCCTTCAAGGCTTCAAAGTAGGTCTTATCATAAGGCTTGGTATCAAAAAAACATATTTTATTCATAGCTGTCCTCCGTCCCTGCATCAGAAATGATGCTAATCTTTATCTTATGTTAGTTTTTCATCAGAGTACTCATTTTATTTTATTAATTCATTTATTTTATAATCATAAAGTTATCTGACGATTTTATCTGTCTTATGAAAATAGAATGCAATCATTGGTATAAAATTCAAATTGCAATAAAATTATAGGATTAAAAGCAGCTCAAGTCAAGCTTTACGTATTGACATCCCTTATGGCTGATTATATGATAATAATATCTTAACTGAAACGTTTCAGTTTTTTAGGAGGATTTGTCTGATGCTTAAAGGAATACCGCCGATTTTATCACCGGAATTATTAAAGGTATTATGCGAAATGGGTCATACTGATGAAATTACTATCGGAGACGGCAATTTCCCCGGACATACCTATGGCAGGAAGGTAATCCGTCTGGATGGTCATGGAGTGCCTGAGATTCTTGATGCCATCCTTCAGCTGTTTCCTCTGGACACTTATGTCGACAAGCCTGTTACCTTAATGAAGGTTGTTGACGGCGATCCGGTCGAAACTCCCATTTGGGATACTTACAAAAAAATCGTTGCTAAATACGACAGCAGAGGCGCCGACTGCTTTGAAGAAATTGACAAGTGGGAATTTTACAACAGGGTTAAGGAAAAATCCTGTGCTGTCATAATGACAGGTGAAACAGCTCTTTATGCCAACATTATTCTGAAAAAGGGTGTAGTTGTACAATAACATTATACATGAATTTAACTTAACCCTTCCATAAAAACTGCAAAACGCAAAAAGTCAGTTCAGGATGCAAATGCTTGCCAATTGCTATGCATCCTGAACTGACTTTATTATTCTACATTATTCTTTATATTCTCTTATTCAGAGCTCATTCGCATTTTAGTCTGCTGAGAACAGCTTCTTAAATGACTTGCCGTTAGATGAGCCGTAGATTACTCTCTCATCATAATCGCCTTCCTGATAAACCAGACCGTTGCCCAGCCTGTATGCATAGGATACCTCATCGGCATTTCTGATTGCTGTTTTTCTTTTGCCTGTAGTATAATACAGGGCTCCTGTATCATAATAATCTGTCAGGAAATATATCTTATTTCCAAGTGCGACAAGGTTATATTTTGAAACATCGTCGGCTACCTTATTAGGCCTGTTTGATACGGAGATTGAGTAAAGCTCGTCATCCTCGTTTACATAATAAATAGTACTGCCATCCTCAGATATTGTAAAGTTGACAACATCATCGGAAGCGTCCAGCTCCACATCCTTGGGATTTTTGCTGTTCAGCTTTGTCACAATATGCAAACACTCGGAATAATCAAGGTATACCAGCTTTTTCATATCATTTGATATAAGCGCCTTATAATTCCTGTCGCTTATCTTGTTTGTCTCATACCAGCTGTTGAGATAATAAATATCCTCACTTGCCTCCAGCAGTTTATTGGAAAAGCTGTCAATGCCATATATTATATTATCTCCGATATGATTCATTTTTACTGCATTTGACGGAAGCAGTGGATATGCTCTGTTGTTAAGTATCTTTATCTTTTCTCTGCCCTTAATGGTAAGATACGTTTTCTTCTCAAAATGGAACAGGAGCTGACTGCAATCCTCATTGAACATCAAACTACCCAGCTCATCCGCATCTGATGCCAGTTTTACCTTATTGTTTCCGGTTTTCACATAGAATTCCCCGGTGTATCTGTCTTCATCCATTTCTATGTAATATATATATTTTGCATTATCCGACAAGGCTGCAACTAACTGATATTTACCCAGCTTCTTTGGTTCCCTGCCGTTTAGACTTATATATGATGTATATTCATTATAATCATCAAACTCAAGATATGCTACAGCATTTCCGCCAGGCGAAATAACCAGTGATCCCTCATCCAGATAGCCAGTACTAATTTCACTTTTGATCTTAACAGCCTTTCTTCCGTTATACAGCATCACTGTAGCCGAATTCTCCGAAGAATCATAATCCTTCAGATATGCTACTGCCCTTCCGGAGGGCGCCATCACAAAATAATAAACATTATCGTCAATAAACTTCTCGCCCTTGGAATCTATCAGATATAATGAACCGCCATCCTCCCTGCTGTAATCGGCCAAAATAGCAGCCTTGGATCCGTCCATACTTAACACAGGTGTTCCGCTGGTATCTTCAATTTCCGCTACAACCTTCCTGTTGGTATAAAAAATCATTTCATCTTCAGCAGAATAATACGACAGCTGATTTGTCCCATATGTATTGACAACTGGTGATTTAGCCATTCTTGGCACCAATACCAGCAAAAGAATTAGAAAAACAATGGCTGCAGCTGCAAAAGGCAGATGCTTCTTATACTGCTCCATCAACTGCTTTGCCTTGTTTCCATCTACAGAGCTGACTGCGGCCTTAATTTTGCTTATACCTGCAGTGCCAGCCTCTTTAATTTTCTTAATATTGCTTGTAATAAATTCACCGGTGGCCGCCTCAATACTTGCCTGTTTTGAATAATTAAGCTGTGCTCCGCAGGTTTTGCAGGTTTTCTCATTACTGTAAACCATTTCACCGCAGAATTCACATTTTATTAATACAGGCTCCTCCAGTACCGGAGCCGGAGCCGGCTGAGCAGGTTCTGTTGCAGGCTGTACTGGTGTATTTGCCTCACCTGTCTGTGCATGGCTGCCTTCTGCAGGCTGCATTGGAACTCCGGCTTCTGACTCTGGCTGCATAGATGACCCGGCTGTTTCTTCCGCCTGATTATTTTCTGATTTCTCCTGTTGTATATGTTCAGTTTCAAATTTCGCACCGCAGGCTGAGCAGAAAGCAAATTCATCCATGCATTGTGCGCCGCATTTACTGCATGTTTTCATATAATCACCAAGCCCTTCATGACTGTATTATCCTTACTTCTTTCTTAAACGTATGCCTAGTTTTGCTCTTGATCCATATGCTTGTTAATGAAATTATCAATAAATCCTATTTTGATTGAACCCTGCTTGAGCGCCTTTATTCCCAATATGAGGTATAAAATGTTCTCCAATATGCTTAAGCCATTGCGAATAATTGTCTCTAATCCGAAGGGATACTTAAACTGGAATTTAAGCAAATTAACAGGAGTCCAGCTAATCATGGTGTTCAAAATAGCGAATGCATTATTTCCCATTGATATCAGCATTGATATAAGTGAAAAAGCAACAGTAATAATAACCGCCTTAACTGCCGACTTCTTCAGCCAGGGATTTTCTTCAAAAAGTAAAACATAACCCGCCAAAATAATCAGCCCCAGAATACTGACCATTGACATAAAATAAATTGATGCTCCCAATAATCCTACGGTAATTCCAAGCCTTGTTTTCTTCATAAAATTCCCTCCACCTTCTGCTGGTTTTTATGCAGCCACCCTCAACCTCCTGCTTCCTGCTGGTTATTGATGGTACTACGATAGTATTATAACATAAAATTATGGAAAACAATATAAGGATTGTTACATTCGTATCAAATTTCGCGTTAAACTAATATCAAATCATATAAGCAAAAATTACGATATACCATCAAATTCTACTGCACTGCCCTGCGAGCCTCATAGTCATCCAATGCCCTGCGGAACTGTGTCTCATACAGCTCGGTATATACGCCACCCCTGGCTACCAGCTCATGATGGGTACCCTGCTCCACCACCCGTCCGCCTGATATGACAAGAATTTCATCAACAGCCATTATGGTAGATAGTCTGTGGGCTATGATTATACTGGTGCGTCCTTTAATCAAAGGCTCGATGGCATCCTGTATCAGGCTTTCCGATATTGAGTCAAGGCTGGATGTGGCTTCGTCAAATATCATAATAGCAGGGTCCTTCAGTATTACCCTGGCTATCGATATACGCTGCTTCTCTCCGCCTGAAAGCTTCAGGCCCCTGTTTCCTACAACAGTATCATATCCATCCGGCTGTGCCATGATAAAATCATGAATATTTGCCTTCTTACAGGCCTCAATCAGCTCCTCGTCAGTGGCATCAAAGCGGGCATATAGCAAATTCTCCCGAATGGTTCCGTTGAACAGATATGTATCCTGGGTAACTATACCGATATTTCTCCTGAGGAAATTCAAGTCAAGCTTTCTTATATCTATACCGTCCAGCAAAATCCTGCCACCTGTTACATCATAAAGCCTCGGAATCAGGTTGATTATAGTGCTCTTACCTGCTCCGGACGGACCTACAATCGCTATCGACCTTCCTTCCTCAAGGGTAAAATTAATCCCCTTCAGTATAGGCACTTTTTCGTCATAATAAAAGCTTACATCCTCAAACCTTAGATTGCCTGTTATGTAGGGTGGAATAACTGCATCCGGAGCATTCTTTATATCCACCGGCATGTCATAATATTCAAATATGCGGGTAAACAAGGCCATGGAGCGGATCAAATCCACCTGGATATTCATCAGGGAATTAATCGGCTGATACATTCTGCCCAGCAGGGCAACCATTACCGATATGTCACCGACAGTAAGGCTGCTGTCAAATTTCATTATTAAAATTCCGCCTGCCAGATATATAAGCATTGGGCCAATATTGGTAAAGGTGTTTATGGCAACACCGAACCAGCGTCCGGTTAAGCTTTCCCTGATATTAAGCTTTACCATTCTTGCATTAGCCTTAACATATTTGTCATACTCATATTTTTCGTTGGTGAACAGCTTTACCAGGAGCTGGCCGCTTACACTCAGCGTCTCATTCAATATGCCGTTTATCTCATCATTACACTCCTGAGACTGTCTGGCCAGCTTCCATCTTGATTTTCCCACCTGCTTTGTAGGTATACTAAACAGCGGAACGATAACCAGCGCTATTATGGCAAGCAGCCAGTTCATGCTGAACATGGCATAAAGAGCGGTCACCAAAACTATGACATTTCTGATTATACTGGTAAAAGTATTGGTAATAACCATCTGGACACCGGCGATATCACTGGTCATTCTGGTAATAATATCACCCTGTCTGCTGCTGGTAAAAAAACGATGTGACATGGCCTGCAGATGGGCAAACATCCTGTTGCGCATATCAAAGGCTATGTGCTGCGCAATCCATGTATTTGTATAGCTTTCTACAACACCAATAAGGTTGGACAATACCACTACTCCAAAGGAAAGTGCTATGTAACGGACAAGCAGGGAAAAATCTCTGCCTATAAGACCTTCATCAATGATTCTTCCTGTCAGTATTGAAGGCATCAGGCCCAGTACCGCCGCTATAAAAATCATTATTAACACTATCAGGGTCTGCTTCCAGTAGGGTATCAGATAGCTTGCTATCCTCTTTACCAAAGCCATGGTAATCTTGGGCTTGTTCGACTTTTCTTCCTCTGTCAGAAAGCCTCTGGGTCCTCTTGGTCCACCGGGTCGTCCCATTGATGGCCTGCCAAAAAAATCCATTATTTTTCCCCTCCATCCTGCCCTTTATCACTGACAATATAAGAAAAAAGGCGTATATATATTTTTTTTGCTATGGATATTTTTTAATTTATATTTTATCATAGTTATGAATTATTACCATAAAGTATCTTTTTTTCCTTTTGTGCTTTCTTGCAATTTATATAAATATGCTGTAATAAATTGCAGTAAGCAGTACAAAATGCTGACAAAATTGGAGGATCAGAGCTATGTTCAAGAAGTTATTTCTAATTGCTGCCCTTATAATTCTTGCGGCGGCAGCCTTAAGCCTGACGGCTTGCTCCGGCAGTAAGGACAGCGCAAATGAAGCAACAGAAAAGGTATCAGGTGTCAATGATACCGCATCAGAAAATAATGATGCGAAATCAAATGGCACATCGGCCTCCGATAGTGCCACAGGGCAAAAGGACACAAGCGGTATGGATGCAGCCGATACTGAGGAGCTGATAGCTCAGGCTGACAAATTGGCACTGGAGATAATATTTAATAAGGATGCGGAGCTCGGTGCCAAAATGGGTATATATGATACAACCCTGAATGCCTATATATTTGACAAGGTTATATACAACGACAAAGCAGTAAGGCTAATACAGCTCTTCTGGCAATGCAGTGCCGGCAATGCGGGCGAATCTGACGCTAACTTTTCCAGAGGACAGTGGGCTGTGAATATGTACTATGACGGAGACGAGCTATTAGCTATTGATGCAATGCCCTGCGAGTATTCCATGGTAAAAGCCGCCCTGGCAAGTATCAAGCTGATGAATAACGAAGAAGGGGTTAATCTTTTGTATGACACCTATATAGATGGGGATTACAGCTCCATGGTGACCAAGGATGAGCACAAAAAAATCTGGACCGATTTGACCTCCAGGCTGGGCAAATACCTCCGGGTAAAATCCCTTCTGTATGCCTATGCAGGCAGCTATTCCTATCCATATGTTACAGCTCTGCTTGAATTTGAAAATGGGCTTGCATTGCAAAGCTACTATTACAAGCCGGGTACCGTCAAGGCCTTCAATATCACTACAACAGATTACACTGAGGAAACAATTCCTGCAATAGCATCCGTAGCCTCCCCTGCTTCATATCCTGTCGACCCGTTATGGCAGGCCCAGCTGGAAGCATTCTCAGACAGCCCATTTGATCTGAGTGCTGCCCTGACAGCTCCTTCTCTTAAGGATATGTGCTCGGACTATTTCAGGCTGGGCGCAGGCTTGTACGGAAGCGCCCTGAGCAATTGCGCCATCAACTCGCCCGAATATATGATAGTGGTCAAAAAGCATTTTAACAGCGTAACCCTCACTAATCTGATGAAGCCGGCCTATATTCTGGATCAGGCCCGCAGCATGCAGAATGCGGCCCAGGGAATCAAGGATCCGGCATTAAGCTTTAGCAACTGCGATCCTGTCCTTGCCTGGTGCATGGAAAACGGCGTGCAGCTTCGTGGTCATACCCTGGTATGGCATGCCCAGACCCCTGAATGGTTCTTCAGGGAAGGATATACCAATGACGGCCCCCTGGTAGATCGCGAAACAATGCTTTACCGCCTTGAAAGCTATATCAGGCAGTATCTGACCTATGTCCAGGAAAAATATCCGGGGGTGGTATATTGCTGGGATGTGGTAAATGAGGCGGTTGAGCCCTCATCAGCCGGAGATTCAGGCAGCTTCTTCTACTGCAGAAAAAGCTACGACGACGGCAAGCCCAATCTCTGGTACCAAGTTATCGGAGAGGAATATGTAGAAATGGCCTTCACCTATGCAAGAAAATATGCTGCCGAGGGTGTTTCGCTCTTTTATAATGACTACAACGCATATGATCCCAAAAAGCTTGAAAACATCTACAAATTGTGTGAATATTTAAACAGCAAGGGCCTTATCGACGGTATAGGCATGCAAGGCTATTGGGGCATTTCCTATCCCGCCCTGGGCACCATTAAGGATGCTATAAGCAAATATGCAGAGCTGGGGCTTGAGATACAGATTACAGAGCTGTCCATTAGCGCCGAAGGCACTTCAAGAGAAGCCTTTGAGGCACAGGGTGTCAGATACGCTTCCATCATGCGCCTGCTGCAATCACTGGATACCGCTTCAGGTGGCAAGGCCAATATAACTGCTGTCACCTTCTTCGGCCTGATGGACGGATATATGCTCTATTCCAATGATACCAATACATCACGGCTTTTTGACAGTGGCCTTCAGCCAAAGCCTGCATTTAATCAAATATTGGAGACCTTCGAGATGTTTTATTAATTAGTATCCGGTAAATTAAAGCGCAAGGAAATACGTCCGGGATTTCTTATCCTATAAGCTTCATCGTATGTGATTAAATTTAATGGGCTGTCCCTGACAGCCCATTAATAATTTAGTGTACTCTCAACTCTATAATTTCCAATTATTGCTCCATTGCGTTTTCCCATGCCGTCTTGCGTTCGTCAATTATAGCCTGTCCGCCTGAGTTCAGGTAATCATTATAGCCCTGGTCAAATACGGCATCGAATTTATCAGGAGCGGCAACCACCGACTGAGTCAGGACGGTATTTCTCTTTTCACTGAGGGCAGGACCCATACCTGTTTCTGAGGTTATCTCGCCAAAGTTATAGTTCTGGGAATAACGGCCATCCTCCACACTGTATTTATATGCCTTCTCAATATAACTGGGATCCACACCCACATAGCCTAAAGCGATGGATTTAATATTTAATTCCTGATCACCTATATCAAGGCCGTTTATAGTTATCGTATAGTCGATATTGTTGGGTGAGTTCATAATCTTCTCTCCCTTGGTGGCAAGCATTTTTACAGATCCGTCCTCAAGCTTTTCATGAGTTACGCCTTCCTCGCCTATCTGTAAAAACATACGGTTTTCCAGCTTGCTGATCCAGTCAAGATACAGCAAAGATGCCAGCGGCTCATCGTTGGTAGACGGGAAGAAAACCTTGCGGTCTACAGGGCCAGGTAGGAATTTTCTATAAAAGCCTGCGTCGTTTTTAAAGGGCATTACGGCCACATAGTTTGCATCCTCACCCACCAATCGCTTGAGGTTATTGTTAATACTGTCTTCACCGTTTCGGTAGGGGTAGTCCCAGTTGTGAATAAATGCCCCGACATAGCCGGCCTTCATCATATTATCCTCAGTGGTATCGCCTGAGCCGTAAAGGGCGAAGTCTTTCCAGATTAAGCCCTTGTTGTACCATTCATTCAGCTTTCTTACACCCTCCTTAATTCCGGGGTATAAGAATTTTCTGTCATCAAAGCCATAAATATATGCATCCTTCTCAGAAAGATTGTCAGGTACATATGAAGCTAGCAAATGATCTGCCCGCCAGCCCACATCATAGCTGATGGAGAAGGGCACCATTTTATCGGCATCCTTGCCCAGAAGTGTTTTGGCATTGTCCTTAAAGGTCTGGAGCATGTCCTCAAACTCTTCCAGAGTTGTAGGCTCAGGTATATTGAGCTTCTTAAGCCAGTCCTCACGTACGAAGGTATTAATACGCTGAGGGTTGGCAAGACGCGCCTCAATTGCCCATATGGCGCCGGTTTCAGGGTTTTTGTTCCAGTTGATGTTTGTCTCGGTCAAAAGGCCATATAAATTAGGCAGCATATCCTTGTATTGCTCAAGATATGGGTTTAAATCAAGTACTCCGCCCATGTTGGCATAGGTTTGAATGGTAGGATAGTCATAGGTTACACAAATATCAGGCGCATCACCGGCTGCCAGACGGTTATTAATCTGCTCCACCTCTGTCCATCGGGGAACAGGAACAAAGGTAACCTCGATATTATGATCTCTTAATACAACTTCCTTTATAAAGTTGGTGTAGAAGTTGTTTTCGGGCGGTGTTCCTCCTTCATTACCCCGGTCAAAGACCTCAACGGTTATCTTTCTTGTCTTCGTAAATTTGCGATCCACAATCTCTTCATTGCCTGCACCCCCACCAGGAGTTACAGTAGCGTTGTTGTTCTGGTCTTTTCCACCCGTATTGTCCGTAATCTTCTTGCCGCAGGCTATTAATCCGGAGGCAAGCAAGGTACAGATCAGTAATATTGAAAAAAGCCTTTTCATAATCATCCTCCTCTTTTTATCTGCTGATAATCATTGTGTCCACTTAGCAAAACTGCTATTCGACAATTTTTGTGTGTAAAATCTTGTCACAATTGCCTTATTCTTTTACTGCTCCCAAGGTAACACCTGCTATGAAATATTTTTGCAGCCATGGATAAATCAACAGGATTGGTATTGTAGCAAACATGACCGTGGCCGCCTTTAATGTTTCCGATAATCCCGGCGTTGAAAAGCCCTCCTGAGCAGCCACCTCTACCTGCATAACATTGTTTAAAATGTTGTACAGCAGCAGCTGAATAGGATAATATTTTCTGTTGTTCATATACATTAATGCGTCGGAAAATCCGTTCCAGCGTCCTACTGCATAAAAGAGGGCCAGTGTAGCCAGCACAGGCTTGCTCAGTGGCAAATATATCTTTACCAAAATCCTGATAAAGCCGGCACCGTCTATTTGCGCGGCTTCCCTGAGGCTTTCCGGAATTCCGAAGAAAAAGCTGCGCATTATTATCATGTTAAATACGCTTAAGCAATTCGGAATTATCAGAACCAAAGGATGATTTAACAGCCTTAAATCCTTCAAAAGCAGGTAGTTTGGAATTACACCTGCATTAAAATACATGGTAATAATGAAAATTGTATTGAAAAGGCGTTTACCTTTGAAGCCGTCTATTACCAGAGGGTAAGCACATATAGTCGTCATAAACAGAGATACTATGGTGCAAATACCTGTCAAGATCGCTGTCCATATCAGTGACCAGACATATTTTGAATCACCGAGAACTGTTTTGTAAGCGTCAAAATTCAAACCCACCGGAAGCAGCGTAACCTCATTGCGGATTAATGCCTCCGCAGAGCTAAGAGATCTGGCCAGGACATTTACCAAAGGCAGGAGACAAATTAAAATAAACAGAAAGCAAATAAAAGCGATTATCCAGTCTGCAATTCTGGTCTTATGGGATTTGATCATGCCTGCACCTCCTTTTCTAGATTATGCCGCGTTCACCAAATCTCTTGGCAATGGCATTGGCAACTGTCAAAAAGATAACACCAATAACCGATTGGAAGAGGCCTACTGCTGTTGTAAGTGAAAATTGCAGACCCCGGATACCGTTTGTGTAGACAAAGGTAGCAATTACGTTAGATACGCTTGTAACCAGCTTGTTGCTGAGGGCGTATGGCCTGTCAAATTCACTGCCAAGTATTCTGCCGAGACTCATTATAAGCAAGACCACTATAGTCGGCCTTAATCCCGGCAATATAATATGCCATATACGCCTGAACCTGCCGGCGCCGTCAACCGCCGCAGCTTCAAACAGCTCAGGATTTATGCCGGTAATTGCAGCCAAATAAATTATTGTATTCCAGCCTATACTCTGCCATACACCCAATAGTACATATGTCCATACCCAATGGGCAGGATCATTGAGGAATGGGATGCTTTTAAAGCCCATCCGGTTCAGTACTATATTTACCAGACCGTTTGTCGGTGCAAACAGCTGCAGGGCCAAACCTGATATAATAATCCAGGATAAGAAATGTGGCATGTATACAATAGTCTGTGTTAATCGCTTAAAACGCTTGAAGGCCAGCTCATTCAGCAGCAAAGCCAGAATGATGGGAGCCGGAAAGCCTATTAGCAAGTCCAGAAAGTTCAGCAGCAGGGTATTACGCAGGGCATACAAAAAATCACGGTTGGAAAAGGCTTTAATGAAGTATTCAAAGCCATAGTTACCGGCCAACTCCATCTCCCAGACATTCTGAACAATGCTGTATTTTTTAAATGCTATCTGGATATAGGTCATCGGGATATAACGGAAAATGATAATATAAATCAAAGGGATTAGCATTAACAGATAAAGAGTCCAGTACCTTTTGATATAAGCATATGTCTTATTCCTTTTTATTGCTTTATTGCTCCTTGAATCCTCCGATTTTGAACCATTCATATGCGCACCTCTTTCATAAAAATCTTTAGCTCTGTCGGCAGTCAATTTGACAGCCTGCCAGCGTTAATATCAAAGCTAACGAAAAACTGAAAAATATTTCTCCCTGAATTTATTGTCACACATGTTTTGTCAGCTTATTCTGCTTAATTTTTCAAGTATTGCAAAGCCTGCGCATTTCATGGCAAAGGATAGAATTATTAAATTATTGGCTATTCAGTCAATTATTGCTTGTTTTAAAAATATTTCTCATTCATATATTTAATAAAGTAAATACAATCCGGAGTATTTTCATGAAGAAGGTTAAAGTGAAGCTAAAACCCGTTTTAAGCCGCATAAATCTGCCTACAATAATAAAAACTGCCGCCTTTCCGGGAGACTGGCAGGAAAGTATATTTGTCGCAACCCAGCCCGGTGAGATATATTATATAAGAGACGGCTTTATTGGGATTTTTTGGATATAAGAAACAGGATACTAAGACTTGGCGGCACAAACGGATATGATGAAAGAGGCTTGCTGGGACTGGCGTTTCATCCTCATTTTTATTATAATGGCCTGTTCTATCTGCATTATTCTCTGGCCGACACGCAGGGCCCAGGCGCTTTGGTTGGCCCCTTCAGACCCAATCCCTGTGATCCTGAGAGCCTAAGCCTTAGATGGCTGGATCGAGAAAACCTATATGATCATATTGATACGGTTGAGGAATGGCAGCTGCTGCCAAATTCACAACCAATCAGGACCCGAACCCTGCTTAATCTGAGAAGGCCCTTTGCAAATCATAATGGAGTAAACAGCCTTAACTTTTCTCCCGAAAATGGCAGGCTGGTACTAACCACTGGAGACGGGGGTTCAGGCTATGATCCCTTCAACTTAAGCCAGAATGACATGGAAATTGCAGGCAAGATTATTGAGCTGGATATAGCTCAGCCGGTATTTACCGACAATCCTCCGCCTGTTACCCGCTTTGATGAGCTGCCTCCCCAGACTCAATCTGCTATCACGCTTATAGCCAAGGGGGTCAGAAACATCCCGGGAATAAGCTACCAGCGGTTTAACAATCAATATATCAAATATACAGGCAATGTCGGTCAGGATCTGGTGGAGTCTGTTTTCTGGTTTAACCAATACGGGTCCATACCTGTGACAGAGCTGGTTCAGGCTTATGCGGCAGGGGCAGAGCCTGAAACGCAGGGACTGATCAACCTTGGCTGGCGGGGCTGGGAAGGTGCCCTTCCCACATCCCTGGTAAGCAGCTGTCCTGTAAACAGCAGCCTGCCGGATTTAACAATTGCCTATTATGAAGATGCAATCAAATGCTCAGATAAGAAGCTCACTCCCCTGACCTGCTATTATCATATAGAATCGCGTCCTGACAAATTTGCCGGAACCGCCCTGACAGGAGTGCAGGCCTATAGCGGCAATGAAATCCCCGAACTGTCCGGATGCGTTGTTTTCACTTATTTTGTCCGCAGGGACACAGGGCAGGCACCGGCCAGAGGCGTATTGGCCTACAGCAGGCTAAATCCCTTCTGCAGAATAAGCAACTATCAGATAATTGAAACTGCTTATGATTTTGGCTCACAGGCTGCATTCTACACCTGCCTTGGATCCAATCAGGAGCAGACCAAATTATATCTTGGGGTATACGGCTCAATGAGGGTTACAGACTTCAATATGGGTACCGTCTTCGAAATAACAGCATAATATTAGATAAAACCTGATGAAAAGAAGCTTCAAAACCGGACCTGCTGCTTTTAGCAGTCAACCGATAAGCAAAAGGCTTTCGCAAAATAGCCTGTCGGCTACTTTGCAAAAGCCTTATTTTTTAATTTAAAGCCTTCATTAAATTCAGTCAAATAATCAAAAAGCCATTTTATTTAGAAATCTTTTCTCCAAAGGCCATGGATGTTGCAGTATTCAAATACCGTACCTGATTCGGCATCCTCAAATTCGGCTATCGGGTCTTCGCCGGGCTCAAGATATTTAAACTCAACCCTGTCGCCTGATACAAGAGCAATCCATTCAATATAGTGCTCAGGAATCATAGGATGCAGGGTGCTGCCTACCTCTACCCTTATACGGCCGTCCTCCCTAATTACTACAGGAACATGCTTTTCTAAGGAAGCATCAACCTTATTGGCTTCCAGCTTCTCCATATTTTCTCCGCAGCAGGTTAATGTACCGCCTCCCTTTTTTACCAAAAGCACCATATTGCCACATACCTTACAACGATAGATCTCAAATTCCTTCATAACCTGATACCTCACTTTCTTTTAAATTTAACGCATATAATTATAAATGCATTATTAATAATGTAGTTGTCGGCTATTCATATCTGAACTTTCATTAGTGTATTTTCTTCTTAATGACGTCACCAACCTGCCGTCTTAACGGTTTTATGCAAGAGGCTATTCTATAATGGCTTTGAGTGCAAAGCAAAGCTTTTCCTATATAGATATTCCCAAAGAAAATGTATAAATTACATATAAATCTTAGTAATATATTCTATTTTAATATTAGTATATTTAGAAAATTATTCAAGTACAAATTACAATATTCTTCCACAGTATAAAACAGATAATTAATCGATAGTTGAAATTTGCTTTAACCGAACTTGAAATGCATCCATTGAAGAATATCAAAGGATAACTTATTATTAAGTCATCAGCTGATAAATAATTAAAATAGAGGTGTGAAATGAATATAGGTAAAAAAATTGCAGGCAGGTTATTTCATTTTACAGATAATTAACCGGTATCACCCTTTCTCTATCCGTTAAGCTTACAAGCCTGTCATACATACAGATAACTCCGCCCTCTCCCCGCACAATGGATGGGATTTTATCAAGCAAAGCAAAGGCAGCTATATCCTTTTTTTGTGGATCAGCATGCTTCTTGATTTCAACCGGATGCAGGCTGCCATTTTCTTCTATCAGCAAATCAATCTCATTCATGTTCTTATCCCTGTAAAAATACAGCGGTGGCTCCAGAATTCCTTTGTTATAGTAGCTTTTTATTATTTCCGATATTACAAAGCTTTCAAAAAATGCGCCTGCCATCGCGCCATTTTTAAGTACCTGTGGTGTATTCCACCTTGTTAGGTAGGCGCATAAGCCTGTATCAAGAAAATACAGCTTCGGTGTTTTGACTGTTCTTTTTGCTATATTGTTAGCATACGGCCTTAGCAAATAAACAATATTTGAGCTTACAAGAATGCTCATCCATCGCTCGGCGGTCGGCTGGCTGATACCCACATCTCTTGCTATGGATGCAAGATTAAGAAGCTGCCCGGTATTGCCTGCTGCGACAGTCATAAACTGCAGAAATTTCACTTCATCAGCAACCTGGGTCAGTTCCCGAACATCCCGTTCAATGTAGGTCTTGACATATGCCCCATAATACATCTGCCAGTCATAATCCCTGTTTATAAAAAGCTCAGGCATGCTGCCACGATGTATATTCTCCCAGACTTCATCATAGGATAATTCCTTACAGAATCTCTTACGCTTGTTGAAATAACCCTCTGTCGGAATAAAGGATTCCGTAAAATTAATCTCCTGCTTTTCTCTCATAGACAGGCCTAGCAGGGTCAACAAGCCCAGTCGTCCTGCCAGGGATTCGCTTACGTTTTTCATTACAGCAAATTGCTGTGAGCCTGACATGTAAAACTGCCCCTTTTTACCTGCCTGATCAATATGCATTTTTATATAAGGAAAAAGATTTGGAGCATATAGAATCTCATCAATGAATACCGGCGGTGGGTTGTCCTTGAAAAAGGTGGCGCTTTGCTCTACAGCAGATACGAGCATAAGAGGATCATCAAGAGTAACATATGTCGCATGCTTTGCTATCTGCTTCAGCATAGTGGTTTTCCCCACCTGACGGGGGCCGCTAACCAGAACCGCCCCAAACATGCTTTCAAGCTTTTTTATTGCATCCTCTGCATGCCTATATATATACAAAAAACCATCTCCTAAGGCTATTTTAATATATAATATTATTTTAGCCTAATTCATTTCAATTATCAAGCAATAATTTTCTATTATAATATTTTAAATTTACTACTATTTGCTGTAAAACCAGCTTACAGATCAGCCAGATCATTTATAGGTGCTTTAGATATTTCTTCACTCATTATACTGATTTATCCAACCACTACACTTATTATTCCAAGCATAAGTTTTTTGAGATTATTTATATTCAATCATAGACATATTGTAGATATTTATTATTGATGTATAATGTTGGTATGTGAAAGATTATCACGAACTGCCTCATATGAAGCTTATGTCCAATTTTCCAGAACACAAACAGGCAAGAGTATAGGCAATAATCAACTTACTATTATGGCAAGCCCTACGACAAAAGGCTTAGGGGCTCACTGATAAAAAGAATAGGAATATTCTTTCAGGATTTTTACATATTCCATGCAACCCTGCGGGAAAATGTAGGCTTTGGCGACCTGAAAAATCTGAACAATACGGAACGCATAAAGCTTGCCCTGGAAAAAGGCGGAGCGGATAAGCTTCCGGAGCGTTTTCCCAACGGTCTTGAGCAATGGTTAAATCGTAATGTCAAAAAAGACGGAGCCATCCTGTCAGGCGGAGAAAAACAGAGACTGGCTGTCTCAAGAGCCCATATGAGCGACAAGGAGATCCTGATTTTTGACGAACCTGCGGCAGCCCTTGATCCTATAGCTGAAATGAAGCAGTTTTACGCAATTAAGCAAAAAATAGAAGGCCGCACCGCCATCCTTATCAGCCACCGAGTCGGCTTTGCCAGGCTTGCTGACCGGATACTGGTGCTGGATAAGGGCAGGCTGGTTGAAAGCGGTACACATGATGAGCTGATGGCGCTGGATGGCATATACGCAGGCTTTTACAAGGAGCAGGCGCTTTGGTACACACAGAAGGAAGGTGACGAATAATGGACAAGCTGAAAACATTATGGCGGGCACTGAAATTAAGCATAAGAGTTCAGGGAATACCGGTTTTAATTATACGTCTGCTGGGATTTGCTGCGGTCCTTCTTCCTATAATTTCAGCAAAGCAGCTACAGGCCCTGACAGATTCCATCCAGGCTTTAAGCGCCGGGAGTGGAAGTCCTCTGCCGTCACTTAAAATAATGTTAACCATAGCGGCCCTGTATATAGTTCAAATGATCTTTTCCATAATAGAAAGTCATGGCTATATAAAAAGTGATATGAATATAAGGCGTTATATCAACAGGACCATACTAAAGCACAAATGTGAAGCCAGATACAAATATATAGACAATTATGATGACTTCCACAAACGCATTTCCTTTATCAATGAATATTCCGGTTATCGAATGGCGGGCAGCATAAACAATATCGTCAATATATTGCAGGAGCTCTTTTACTTTGCCGCTGTTGCCTATACCCTCTGGAGCTTTAATCCCTACCTGGTACTAATTATTGTCGCCACCAGCATACCGGGGGCAATCCTGTCCTATGTACAGGAGGATCAGTCCTTCCGTGAAAAGACAAAGTGGATAGAGGAAGGCTCCCTGGCAGTTCATTATTACAACATGATAGGAGCAGCAGGTTACTCCTATGACGGCCTGCAGGAAATACGCCATTACGGTTTGTTTGATTATCTGAAAAAGCGCTGGCGAAGCATTGCGGATGAATATCTGAAAAAGAAAAACAGGCTGATGGCCAGACATCTCAGATACAATACGGCTGCAGACTTCCTGTGAAGCGCAGTATATCTGGTAGTTTTACTTCTGGCAGCCCGATCCATATATAATAACCCTGCCCTTGGCCTTGGCAGCTTTACACTTGTATATTCGCTCTCAGGACAACTGCAGGAGGTATGCGGAAGCTGTTTTATCCTTACCATGACTACAGTAAAAGGCATCCCCTATTTGCAGGAGTTTTTCTATCTTGACAGTATTGAGCGGGAGACCGGGCATAACGGGCAGACGGAAGCCCTGGATGGAAATATTGAATTCGAAAATGTCAGCTTCACATACCCCAACACAGACAGTCCTGCTCTTAAGGATATCAATGTCACTATAAGGAAAGGCGAAAAAATAGCGGTTGTGGGTGAGAACGGCAGTGGCAAATCCACCTTTATCAATCTCTTGTGCGGCATGTATGACCCTACTGAAGGCAGTATCAGGCTTGGAGGGAAGGATGTTAAATCCAATCTGAGTGCTGTACGAAATGCCATATCGGTGGTTTTCCAGGATTTTGCCCGCTATGAAGCAAGCATCAGGGACAACATCACCGTATCAGACACAGAACGCAAGGCTTCAGATGATGAGATTATGGAGCTTTTGCGAAAAATCAAGGTGGATGATATTGTAAATGAGCAAAAAAACGGACTGGATGAGCTGGTTGGTTCCTTCTCAGAGAAGGCTAATAATCTGTCAGGAGGCCAATGGCAAAAAATTTCAATTGCCCGGGCGGCCTACAGAAGCAAAGCCAGGATAATGATTCTTGACGAACCCACCGCCGCCCTAGATCCGATGGCAGAAGCTCAGCTTTATCGTAACTTTGCCTCCCTGACTGAAGGCAAGACAACCATTCTCATCTCCCACCGGCTTGGAATTGCCTCTATTGTAGATCGTATTCTGGTATTTGCGGACGGCCGGATCGTGGAGGATGGCTCACATAAGGAGCTGATGAGGAAAAACGGTTATTATGCCCGGATGTATAATGCCCAGGCCCAGTGGTATACATAAATCCAACCGGATTATCTGCCCAAAGCAATCAATAGATTGCTTTTGCAGTCAACCGCTAAAAAGTGCACCTTAGCAGCCAGATATATTCAATCCGGCTTCAGGTGCACTTTTAATTAATCAAATATCATTTTATACCATTTATAACACCTATTAATCCATTTGAAATCTTATGCTTTTCAGGCAAAGGCCGCTTTGTCCGAAATGCAGCTTAACAGTATTTCCTCCCTTGCAGAGATAAAACCTTGCTGATTTGCTTAACCACTGACCGCTGCTTCCGTTCCAGGTTATCACCGCATGGGGTACACTTCCGACATAAATCGTAACTGGAATCTGTGCCAGTTCACTTAAATCAGAGCTTGCGCATATATCAACACAGCAAAATCCTTCCTTGTTGGCTGTCAAAACAAAGATATAATCGGAATCCTTGCCAGTATTAATATTTTCCACAGGGATCTCAAGTGAATCATCCATAGTATAGCAGGGTATCTCTTCGTTAAGCCGCTCCTCCTCTTCCCTGGGCGCATTTACTATTTCTACCACGACATTTATGCCGTTTAATCTCTCCATGGCATGGGTATCCATCAGAAAGCTGCAAATATTCATGGCATTTCTCTGCAGCTCAGCCCTGCTTAGTGTTCCCTCATCAAGGGACTTAAGAATATTGTCTTCATAGCTTGAGGCATCAGGCACCACCATGTAAAGATCATTTTGTGCCCTTGCCATGGCAGCAAGATTTATTCTGTCTGCAGGCTTGCCCCTTTCATTAATGCAGGCCCACCAGTCGGTCATGACAATTCCTTTGTATCCCCATTCATTACGAAGTATCTGAGTATTCAAATCATAATGTCCGGCCGTCCAGATACCATTTACCGGACCATAGGTGGTCATAACCGATTTTGCCTCACCGCTTCTTACTGCTATTTCAAAGCCCTTCAGATATATTTCCCTGAGGGCACGTTCGGATACCACCGAATCCGCTTCATGACGCTTGGTCTCCTGGTTGTTGGCGCAGAAATGCTTCATGGTACCTGTTACTCCGGCGCTGTTTAAGCCCCTGAGCATTGCCGCTCCTATCCTGCCTGTAACAAGAGGATCCTCCGAGAAATATTCAAAGTTTCTGCCGTTAAGTGGATGCCTGTGGATATTCATACCCGGACCCAGCAGGCTGTCTATTTTATTCTTTACCAGCTCAAGTCCGGTATAGCTGTATAAGTCCTCCACCAGCTCCTCATTAAATGTGCAGGCTAGCAAAGTACCGCAGGGAAGGCTGAAGGCCTTGGCTCCGCTGTCCATACGGATTCCGCTGGGTCCGTCAGCACAGCAGCCGATGGGAATTCCAAAAGCCTTAAGACTGTCCGTCACCCCGCCAAAGGCAGATGCCGTACCGGCTGTTACCTTGGGGCTGCCCATTCCTTCGCCTCTGACAATACAGGCTAAATCAAAATCTGATAATTGGGCTATAAAATCCTTCATGGAGGCCTTGCCTTCCTTAACATCAATCAGCTTTATGCCCTTATCAGCTGTATATGCAATTTCTTCAGGAAGCTGTGCCCTTCTGCGCTCATTTGTGTCAATAGTTGCTGTCGGCACATCTTCATAATCAATTGAGTAATTACCTTCTGCAGCTAAAACCGGCTTCATTCTCTTAAATGGGATAACCGGTGCCATAGCTTCAGATAGCCTTTCAGTCACTATACTTTCAGTAAGCTCAAAGCTTCCTGCCAGGCGCGCATCCCGAACGTTTCCGCCGACATAGATCTTATATTCGCCTGCCTCCAGCAGATAGCAGGACTTGTAGCCTGTGATTCCTGAATCATCATAAGAAGCCATATCTGAAAGCTTTATCATAAGCTTAATGGCCTGTGACTCATCAGGCTGCAGCTCCTTTGTTTTGGCAAATGCCGCCAGGCTTCTGGCCGGCTTGCCAAGTAGTCCCTGGGGCGCCTCATAATAAATCTGGACTACTTCCTTACCCCTGAAGTCACCGATATTTTTAACAGCTACCTCCAGGCTGATATACTCATCATCCTTATTAAAATCCGTTACCTTAATTTCAAAATCTGTATAGGACAAACCAAAGCCAAATGGGTATCTAACCTTATCCTTTGCCACAGTTTCAAAATATCTGTAGCCTACATATATATCCTCAGCATAAAGATTTCTTTCCAGGTCGCCAAAATTGCCATGGGAGGGATAATCCTTAATAGAATATGCAATTGTATCCGTAAGCTTTCCGGAAGGATATGCTTTTCCTGTCAACACCTCCGCAACGGCTGTACCACCGGTCATGCCTCCCTGCCATACATAAAGCACCGCATCCAGATTATATCTGTCAACAAAGCTCATATCAATTATATTGCCGACATTCAAGAGTACAATAAGCCTGCCAAAGGCGCTCCTGACCTTGCTCAGCATATCCTCTTCAATCTCGGTAAGCAAATATGAGCCTGGCTCGTTACTACTGTCCCTGTCCTCACCTGCCGTTCTGGCAATGATAACTATTGCAATATCGCTTTCCTTAGCAGCTTTATGCACCAGCTCATCGGACAAGGGCATTTCCTCCTGTGACCAGGGTTCATTACCCCAGCCTATACCTCTGTCAAAGGGATGCTCCTTTTCCCAATCAGCATAAGCATCAATTAAATCCTTATTCACACTGATATCCTTGCATTCCAGCAAGCCATCCAGAATACCGGTAACCCTGGTGACATTAACCATGCCTCCCGAACCGGTTCCGCTTTTATAGTAATGATTCTGCATTCTTCCAAAAACAGCCACCTTACTGCCGGCTTGAAGCGGCAGAGTCTTGTTTTTATTGGACAAAAGCACCATTCCTTCGGCATTTGCCTTTACAGCCGTTCTGAGATATTTCTCCCAATCCAGTTTATGCACCATTTACTATTCCATCCTTTCATTTATCCAGCATGCTCTATCCCAATACTCATAAGCACTTTGGTTTTATATGCTTAGTCTGACAATAATAAATATATAGAATACTAGCAAAAACATCAACATAATAATTAGACATGTCAATAAGCAATAATTAGACATTTTCTATGTAACTTGAGTATTCGCCTGTTTAGTTCCATCTGTAAATAACAGGATTTTAATTTTTATTTAATGATAAATCACAAACAAAGTGCTATAATATCATAATCATAGATATGTAATATTTCAATTTGCTGTTTTGGCATAATTTTGTATTTTCTTAAGAAAGTTGAGGAATGATTAAAGCATGAAAATAATTATTGTCGGATGCGGCAAGGTTGGTGCAGCCCTTGCCGAACAACTGGACAAGGAAGGTCATGAAATTACCGTAATTGATACAAAAGCATCAGCTATCCAGAACGTATCCAATACTCTCGATGTACTTGGCATTGTAGGAAATGGGGCCAGCTACAGCACCCAGCTTGAAGCTGGAATAGAAGATGCTGATTTGCTGATTGCTGTTACAGACTCAGATGAACTTAACCTTTTATGCTGCCTGATAGCAAAAAAGGCAGGCAACTGCCAGACAATAGCCAGAGTACGCAATCCCCAATATAACAGTGAGCTGGATTTTATTAAGAAGGAATTGGGGATGTCCATGATTATTAATCCCGAACTCGAAACAGCCAAAGATATCATTCGTCTAACAAGACTTCCTTCAGCCAGCAAGATAGATGTTTTTGCCAAGGGCAAGGTTGAGCTGCTTAAGATTCAGATACCTGACGGATCAGTTCTTGACAATATGCAAATTATGAATATACCTGCCAGATTGCACTGTAATGTTCTGGTTTGTGCCGTTGAACGGGCAGATAAGGTATTTATTCCCTCCGGTAGCTTTGTGCTTCAGGCAAAGGATAAGATCTCCTTTGTAGCCACACCCAAAAATGCGCTGGATTTCTTTAATAAAATAGGAATAAGCACATCAACAGTAAAAAATGTAATGATTGTTGGCGGCGGCAATATAGCGGTTTATCTTACAGAAAGATTTATCGAAATGGGAATTAAGGTCAAAATAATTGAACAGTTATTTGAGCGATGTGAGCAATTAAGCGAGCGATTTCCCGGAGCCTTGATTATAAATGCCAATGCTTCTGACAACAATGTACTTATCGAAGAAGGCATAAAAGACATGGATGCTTTTATTTCGCTTACTAATCTGGATGAGGAAAATATTCTTTTATCCCTATATGCCAGGAAAAATTCAAAAGCAAAGGTTTTTACTAAAATAACCAGACTGACCTATGATGAAATAGTTTCAAACATGGATCTTGGAATAATTGTTAAACCAAAGCTTATCACAGCAGACCGTATCATACAGCATGCACGGGCTATGCAGAATCCCAAGGGCAGCAACGTGGAAACCCTGTACAAGATTGTTGACGGCAAGGCTGAGGCCCTGGAATTTCATGTCAGCAGCAATTCAAAGCTGCTTGATATTCCCCTGTACAAGCTTAAGCTAAAGAAAAATCTGCTGATATGCTGCATATACAGAAACAACAAAATAATTATTCCCAACGGTCAGGTTTTCCTGAAGGAAGGAGATTCTGTGGTTATAGTTACCACCAACACCGGACTTGATGATCTGGATGATATTCTTGATTAATAGCTAGTCAGCAGATGAGCTTGCAGCTGTTATAAGTTATAAGAAGAAAGGTAAAATAATATGAACAAGTCTATTATTCTACATATACTGGGATGGATCTTAACAGTTGAGGCTGCACTAATGATCTTCCCATGTATTGTAGCTGCGCTTTATCAGGAAAACAGCGGATTTGCCTTTTTAATTACTATAGGAATATGCCTGTTGGCCGGAATTCCCCTTATACTAAAAAAGCCCAAAAGCAAGCTTTTCTTTTCAAGAGAAGGCATTATCAGTGTTGCATTAGGCTGGCTAATTCTTAGTATTATGGGTTCCCTGCCGTTTTATATAAGCGGCGCGATTCCTTCATATGTCGATGCATTGTTTGAGACCATATCAGGCTTCACAACCACAGGAGCAAGCATATTGTCAGATGTTGAAGCTCTCCCTAAATGTATGCTCTTCTGGAGATGTTTTATAATCTGGATCGGTGGTATGGGTATTCTGTTGTTTATTCTTGCAATTATGCCAATGACAGGCGGCGAGGGAATGCATATACTCAGGGCGGAAAGTCCCGGTCCCTCCATATCCAAGCTAACGCCAAGGCTTAAAACCACAGCTTTAACCTTATATATTATATATTTTGGCATTACCTTGCTACAATGCGTCCTACTGCTAATTGGTCGTATGCCTCTTTTTGATGCCATTACATTATCCTTAAGCACAGCGGGAACAGGAGGTTTTGCAATAAAAAATTCCAGCATTGCAGACTATTCTGTGTTCAACCAGATAATAATAGGCGTATTTATGTTCTTATTTGGTGTCAATTTTAACATTTACTATTTGCTGCTGTTTCGCAAATTTAAGCTGGCATTAAAAAGTGAAGAGCTAAGAGCTTACATTCTTATTGTCATTTCTTCGATAGTATTGATTGCATTAAATATAGGCGGACCGGCTAAATTTTTCAGCTCCCTGCATGATGCGGCTTTCCAGGTATCATCCATTATTACAACTACCGGTTTTTCTACAGTGGATTTCAACAGCTGGCCTACCTTTTCAAAAAGCATACTTGTTGTCATCATGTTTATAGGCGCCTGTGCCGGCAGTACCTGCGGAAGCATCAAAGTGTCACGAATAGTGATTTTATTTAAGGCATTGGGCAAGGAATTATCTTTTCTGATGCACAAGCGCAGTGTTAAGATATTGAAATTTAACGGAGCAAAAATAGAACACGAGGTACTGAGATCCACTAATGTATTTTTTGTTTCCTATATTTTTATATTTGCTATTTCAGTTTTACTGGTAGCCCTGGACAACTTTGATTTTACATCCAGCTTTACCGCTGTCGCCGCCACTTTAAATAATATCGGGCCCGGTCTTGAACAGGTGGGTCCTTTGGGTAATTTCAGCTCATTCTCTGCTTTATCAAAATTTGTAATGATGTTTGACATGCTGGCAGGCAGGCTTGAGATCTTCCCTGTACTTTTATTATTCACACCCGGCACATGGAAGAAATAATTCTGTCCTAATCAAACCATACATCACCTGACAAAAGCATAAATTCCGGCATTGATGTACCGACCTCCAATCGTTAGAATTATGTCTAACTTTTGGGAGTCGGTGCACTATGCCGAGGTTTTTAATATAGCTTTTAATATATTTCTGATTGTTATCTCTTTATATCTGGCAGGCAGATTATTCATTTCCGATTATTTCTTATAAATTTTCACCTCAACACCGACATCATTCGGAGTCACTACAGAGGTCAGCTCAGATTCAGCCAAAAACTGCAGGGCTTCGCTGTCTGTTACAATAGTCGGTGTCATTTTTTCCAGGCTTTCTCCATTGTTTTCGATAAATATACTGCACTTATTTCCGGTCATATCGGTACCCTCAAGCATATATCTTGCTGAAAAGAGAACCCTGCCATCATTGTAAATCGTCTGAGTGTCTACTCCTTCTCCCAATACAGCTCCATTAAAATAAGGTCCATCTGCTGTTCCGGTAAAGGGAAGCATGCATTTGCCCACTTCTTTTCCTTTTACATAGTAAGTATTCTTAGATAAAACAACATGCACCGTCATTACTAATTCCATACTTGTCCTCCTCGCTTGTATTTATTTCGTCTACAGCCAAAGCTTCCTGTTGCAGCAATAAAAGCCTGTTTTGCCGCGACAGCCCGATCCAATGCATTCGCTTTATAATTTTATGATATAACTGATTAAAAAGGTATCCGGCTGATGATATCATTCTTCAGGATACCTATATTTTATCATGCTTATAAAATTTTACATTAGTTTCGTTTATAACAGAATCTTTATAGATCTCTAATCAAATTTAATATTATATAATAATGTTATATATTTATTATTATTCCAACTCCGCTATCTCAGCTTTTGCTCTGTTTCAAAAAAGTCCTTCCAGGGATCATCAGCTGCTATTCTCTTCAAAGCGTCAGTTATCGTTATTCCATCCGGAGCTACCTTGTCAAGCTCATCCCACCCTATAGGCATGGAGATTTTTGCTCCTTTTCTGGCCCGCAAGGAATAGGGTGCCACACTGGTGGCTGCTCTTGAATTTCTAATCCAGTCAATGAATATCCTGCCCGAACGGCTGCTTTTTCTCACATTGCTGGTATATCGATCAGGCCACTTCTGTTCCATTACCAATGCAACCTTTTTGGCAAAGTCACTAAACAAATCCCAGGATGCTGACGCCTCAAACGGTACCACAACATGATAGCCCTTGCCTCCACTGGTCTTAAGATAAGATTTTAGCCCCAATTCATCGAGTATACTTTTAACATCCAGCACCCCCTGCCGTATCCGGGCTAGCTCCATCCCTTCATCAGGATCCAAATCAAACACCATCATATCCGGCTCCTCAAGTGTATAAACCCTGCTGCCCCATAGATGAAATTCAATCGTACCCATCTGAACCTCTTCTATAAGGCCGGCAATGCTATCTATATAGAAATATTCCTCAAGCTCCCCGTCCTCTTTGGCCACAGGCATTATGACAACTTCTTTGCTTCCCGGACCGGGATGCTTTTTATAGAAGCATGTCTGGCCTATCCCTTTGGGACATCGTATGGCAGTCAGAAGCCTGTTGCTTAGATAGGGGAGCATACGCTCAGAAACCGCAGCATAATAGCGGACAACATCCTCCTTTGTGAGTCTGGGCTCCTCATAAATTATCTTATCAGGATTGCTGATTCTAACTCCATGTATAATTAATTCATTTGCCAGCTGTACCATATTCTCATCTTCACCTATCTGAAATACCTCTGATTTTTCATTCTGTCTTTCATTAAAAGCAGTTTGCTCATTTATTTCCTTCTGTTGATCAGCCTCTGCTTTCTGTATTTTAGTCTGTGATTTTCCTGCTTCCTCCGCAATTTCCTTCTGAGTTTCTACTGCTTCTGCCTTTCTTTCCTCATTCTCAGCCTGATAATCCTCTGCTATCTCCTCCTTGTCTTCCTCTGTAAAAAATCCTTCCCGTCTGATTGACCTCGGCTCCTTATCCATTCGCAAGCCCTTATAGCTTGCCTGTCTTAATAAATTATCCTGTGTCCATTCGGCAAACTTAATCTCTGCTACCAATAGAGGCTCAAGCCAAATGATCCTCTCGTCAGGCCTTGGCTTGGGCGGCAATAAAAAAGGGGATGTATCACGAACAATGCTTTTGAATCTCTCCTCCAGAAACCTCATTTCCGACTCGCTGATGCCGGTTCCCGCACGACCTGCATAAACTAAATTCTCACCCTCATACACACCTAGAAGTAACGAGCTTACTCCTTCCAGACGTTTATCACTTATAGTGTAGCCCCCTATGACAAATTCCTGCCTTCTGTCACATTTTATCTTAATCCAGTCACCGCTTCTGCCTCCGCTGTATATGGAATCAGCCCTTTTTGCGACAATCCCCTCCATACCGGCTTCATTGGCTGCAGCAAAGCTTTCCTTGCCTTTGCCTCTTACATGCCGGCTGTAATACAAATTCTTCGGGGCTTGTGCCAAAAGCCTCTGCAGCATTTCCTTTCTGTCTGTGAGCGGGCGTTTTCGCAGATCAACTCCATCCAGGGCCAGTAAATCAAATATTATATAGACCAGGTTTTTTCCCTTTGGGTTTTTTAAAAAGCTTTGGAGAGCAGAAAAATCAGACCTGCCTTCCTTATCGGTTACCACAATCTCCCCATCCAGCACCATAGGCCGCCCTTTTGACAGGCTGGCAAGAGAGCCTGCAACATCAGAGAATCGGATTGAATAGTCATAGCCGTTCCTTGTTATTAAACGCACATTGTTTGCTTCGACAAATGCAATAATCCTGTAGCCATCATACTTAAGCTCAAAAAGCCAGTCATCTCCCTCAGGAGGCTCCTTTGCAAGCTTTGCTAACTGGGGTTGTATCATATAAAAGGGGTTTTTTATAAATTTTTCGTCCTCTCCCCTCTCTATCTCTTCCATTGTTCGACCGGTTCTGATGCTGGTATTATACTCACTTATTCCATCATCATTTCCTGCATACTCATCCTTTTCCTTCAGAAAGAGCCAGCTGTCCTTATCTTCACCTGCCTTTTTCCTTAAGCGTATCAGAGCCCATTTCCCCTTCAGCCTACGACCCTTCAGCTCAAATTTCAGAACTCCTTCAGACAAAGCATCCTCCACATTGCCGTAAGGCTCCCAAAAACCTTCATCCCATAGCATGACCACTCCACCGCCGTATTCACCTTTAGGAATTGTACCTTCAAAATTGGCATATTCCAAAGGATGATCCTCTACCTGTATTGCCAGTCTCCTGACCTGTGTATTATAGGAAGGTCCCTTGGGAACAGCCCAGCTAAGAAGAACACCTGCCCATTCAAGCCGCAGATCATAATGCTCCTTACGGGCCATGTGATGCTGCACGACAAAACGCAAGCCTGACTCCGAGTATCCGGCTTCACCTTCCGGCTCAGGTGTTATATCAAAATTCCTCTTCCTTTTATATTCCTTCAGTTCTCCAGCCATAGCTATGCCGTCACTTTTTCTGATTTTGCCTTTTCAATGCTTGCCTTAAGAGCCTCCATAAGATCTATCACCTTGCCCTCAGCAGCAGGCTCGGCAGCAACAATCTCCTTGCCGGCAATCTTTGCCTCGATAAGCTGGCGAAGTCTGGCCTGGTACTCATCCTTGTATTTGGACGGATCAAAGGGCGTGTCCATTGAATTTATTAAGAGCTTTGCCATATTTAATTCCTGCTCGGAAATTTCCGGTTTGGTGTATTGACGTTGTAAGGCTTTGACCTCATCGGCATAAAACATAGTGGAAATCAGAATGCCATCCTCTCGTGGAATGATGGCCATGAGCGTATCCCTGGTTCCCAGTACAGTCTTGCCTATAGCAATTTTCTGCTCCGCCATCAGGGCTGCCCGGAGCAGCTCAAAAGCCTTTTCGCCCCCCGGTTCAGGTGCAGCCTGATAAGTCTTGTCGTAGTATACGGGAGAAATCTGGTTAAGCTGGGCAAAATGCAGTATCTGTATTGACTTTTCCTTCTCTGTTTTTATTTTTTCTATCTCCTCATCGGTTATGACAACATATTTATCCTTATCATATTCAAATCCCTTTACAATATCCTCAGCCTTAATTTCCTTTCCGCAATGAATGCAAGTTTTCTTGTAGCGGATGCGGCTGTTGTCATCCTTATGCAACTGGTTAAAATGTATATCATTATCCTGTGTAGCTGTAAACATGGCTATTGGTATGGCTACCATACCAAATGTTATAACCGTTTTACGTGATACCAATATAACTCACCTCCATGATCTATTGTCCCCAAGCCAATTATTACTATTCGGGAGCTAGTTATTACCATGCCAAAATGCTGATGCTTTACATATCGGTGTTTTGACAGAATTCAGATAAAATAAAGTACGCATACAAAATGCGTACTCTCAAGAAAAAGCAAATTGGCAGAACCGAGCAAACCATTGGCTTTGCTATTGCTGCCGGATTAATTCTTACTATACTGCCAATCTGTTTATTATTTAGGAGAATAGCTCTGCCATTAAAGAAGTTAATTAAATTATGTATAAAGATCTTGCAAATGGCCACATCCAGCTGTTGCGTACTGTTTTCCTGTATCTCCTCAAGCGCCTTTAATGGCGAATCCTTTTTTCTGTATACTTTGTTGGTTGTTATTGCATCATAACTATCGGCAACTGCTATTATCCTGCTGTATATATTGATTTTTTCACCTTTGAGTTCTAACGGATAACCGCTGCCATCCATTCTCTCATGGTGGAATAAAATCCCCTGTAGTATCTGGATATTGAACAGGTTGACACTACTGATTATTTTATAACCGACAACCGGATGTGCCATTATTTTTTCAATTTCATCCGGTGTTAAATCAGCTTCCTTGTCTAATATGCTGTCCTTAATCCTGGCCTTCCCAATATCATGCAAGAGCCCTGCGCAAAGCAGATTTTCCAGCTTTGTTCCATCCATATTCATCCATTTTCCGATAACATAGGATATCAGGGCAACATTAACGGGATGGGAATACATATATGGATTCTTATCCTTAAAATTATGTATTATGGCCAACAGCTCAAAATCATCTGTAATGCTTTGACATATTTGACATGACCATGCCTTTACCGGCTCAAAATACAGCTGTCGGCTGAATCTGATATCCTCCACTATATTTCTCACAATTCTTATCGCCTGATTATAGCTTTCTTCGATACTGAACATAGCACTCACCCCTGGGTCTTAAAATTAATTTACCCGTAATTTTTTTATGACCAAAGCTTTTTCATAAACAAGCTCAAAGCAAGCTAATGTTATTAATGTTATATGTTTGTTTCTATCTCTTGGACAGTCTTAGACAGGTTATATGCCCGCGATATTTTTCTTGGCAAGCTCTTCTTAGTTAAGAATTATACAAAATAAAGTAGGTATAAAACGTAAAATGTAAAAATTGGACTGTCTATTGTAGAAATTGGTCAATAAATTATAAAATCTCTAATAAAGGTCTCTAATTAATGGGCCTTTAATTAATGCTCCAATTCAAAGGGCTTATTCTAAGTGCTCTATTCTAATGTAAATTTCCCTAATTAAAAATGAGCACGCTTACGCGTGCTCTCAATTCATAATCCTAAGATGCAAATATCAGCTTAATCCTGTTCAATCTCCTGCCATTTGCAATACTCAATCTGGGTATTAACCAGACACTCGGCTACCAGCCTTACCAGCGGATCTATGTCCGGATCAATTTTTTTTCGTGATAATCTCAAACCATCTGCATATTCATCCATATGTCCCAAAGCAAATACCGCCATGCCATATCCCTCCGTTATCAATATCAGATTCAGCAATAGCCTGGCCACAATACCATTTCCCTTTTCAAAAGGCTGAATATCCAGCAAACGTTTATGGCAAAGGGTTGCATACTCAACAGGATGCAGGAGCCTTTTGGAGCTTTGCATCTGATTGATGAAATGACTCATCAGATGAGCCAGCTCCTCCGGTCCTGGCGGCTGATAGCCCGCGCCCTCTTGAATACAGACCTCACGATATTGCCCCGCCATCCGGTCGTCAATCCTATGATAAAGCAAATAATGCAGCCTTTTTATATTGTCTTCGCTTAGTTCGAGCTTATCCGTCAGCGCCAGTGACAGCATATAGTCATAGGCCTGTGCATGTCCTATGATTTCTTTGTAATTATGTTTATCCTTTTCCTCCGGGCCGCTTACATCCTCCAATATACTTCTGATTTGATCATGACTGAGTATACTGCCTTCAAGCGCATTGCTGCCACATATGCAGGCAAGCCTGAAGTGATTGGCTAATGCTGTTTTATGCTCTGAATCTAAAGGCTTCTTCACTGCGATTAAGCTTCTATAATAATCGGCTTTGCTTATCAATTCCTGTTTTGTCATCAGTTTTACCTCCAAAAGCTTACATATTGAGCTCAAATAATGCTTAAGGTACCCGAATAATACAAATAAAAGGTACCGGAAACATTCATTTGCTTCCGATACCCATAGTCTAGCATAATTACGACTTTTTTACATCAGTATTTTATACAATAATGATATTAGAGGCTAATTGCCAAATTATATATCTCTGATATATTTCATCAGTTCAGCAATTAATACCGTTCTCATTTTTTACTGAATGAAAGCCCATAATATAGCTGGGGATACGGTTAAAAGGTCTTTTTAGCATGGCATTGTAATCCTTTTCAAGCTTCTGATATACCATAAGCCTGTTTTCCAGTATCTTTTGCGCGGCAATATCATTTTCGCCACCTCTTTCCTGCATATATAATAATCTGTGCATCCTAACCTGCTCACCCACTGCAAGAAGATTTTTTCTTTTTGCGGACAGCTCCCTGTAGCACACGCTAAACCATAGTGCTATGAATGCCAACACACAAAGCCCTGAAATAAGCCAGGCCAACAGATCTGTCGTCATAATGAATGCCCCTTTCCTTATTCTTTTGTACTGACTAATAACAGCAGCTAATAGCGTTCTACCATCAAGCTCATAAGCTTTGGCTGCATACTATTAGTTTAAAGAAACTCCACAATTTCAAGCTCTTTTTCCACAAATAAATCATGATATTCATTATCACAGCATACTATTGGTTTTGAAATAGCCGCCATATCAATTTTTACAATACTTCCGACCCGTTCATTACTTAATCGTATTTCCCTGCCGCTGTAGTAATTTATGATTTTATTTACAAAAATTTTGCAGATACTAAGATCATACTGTTCAGTACTGTTTAGCTGGATTTGCTCAAGTGCCTTCAGCGGTGTATCCTTTTTGTGGTATGCTGTTTTGGATGTGATTGCATCAAACGTATCAGCTACGGTATGAGAAATTCTGTATCATAAGGCTATTAACTGTTATTGAAAATAATAAGGAGCAGAGTAATCAAATGAAAAATGTTTGGTATTGCCCAAGCACAATAATTGATCAGGATATTATATGCGAACACAAGCTTAACAGAATTACTATGTCATCTTTAACAGTTACCCCTCACAATCATGATGGATATGAAATAATAATTTTTTTAGGCGGAAATGCTAGTGTAATTGTTGAATCGCTAGTGAAAGATATGGAGAGGGGAGATATAGTCTTTGTCAGCCCTTACTCTTTTCATGGTATGAATTTAACAGGTGTCACGGATTACGAACGTATTACAATAAATATCAAATTAAAATATTTGCAGGAAATCTGTGATGATGAAACAGATCTGTCTGTTTGCTTTCGTCAAATGCTCTCCGGCAGGTTTAATCTAATACATTTAGACGAGCCAACCCTCCAGCAGTTCGTAACACTTGCTGACAGGCTTGAAAAATGTATAGCATCAAAACAATTTGGCTGGAAATTATTATCACGTGCCCTTTTAACAGAATTTATGATAACAGCCGCTCAATATATGGATTTGTCTTCCTCACCACATTATGAAAGCCTAATGCCAACTATTGTTTTTAATGTTATTGAGTATATTGAGCAAAACATTACAGGTGACCTCACTGTAAACAGTATTGCCGAACACTTTCATCACAACAGTGATTATCTAAGCAGAGTTTTCAAAAATGCAACCGGCAATTCACTAAAATACTTTATAAATGCAAAAAGAATAACCCTTGCGCAGCAATATCTGCAGCAGGGCAAATCCCCATATGATGTATGTTTTATGGTCGGTTTTAATAATTATTCCAGCTTTTCCAGGAGCTTTTCAAATTACATAGGATGTCCGCCAAAGCAGTATCAGCTTCAATATCAGTGTGATTATGGCAAGAAGCTTCTGGGCTTTTAAAAGAACCGGAAGGACTATCTTGTTAGAGCGCGTCGTAACATGGTCTTTTCTGTTAAATCACAAGCTGAAATATCAGCTGACATAAAAGAATACTTAAACAAACCGCCTGGGAACAGATTCCTCAGGCGGTTTATCAGCTTATATGCCAGATTATTAACTGAAACGCTTTATTTCCAGTATTCAAATTCGGTTTTTCTGTAGGCAACGTTCTTCTATCTTACCACTGAATATTAATTACTATATGTGAGCTACTCTATGTTTTCTTTCATAAAGTAATTTACTAATTCTTTATACAGGTCCTGTGCAGACAGACATGTGTCCCTTAAAAATCCCTTCTCATTCTCATATTCGCTCAAACCTCGGTAATAGTACAGCTTGTGGCGTTCGCCAATTATGAATGGCATAATATTATGCTTCAGACATTCCTTAAACATGATTAGCCTTCCGACTCTTCCATTACCGTCCTGGAATGGATGAATGGATTCAAATCTATAATGGAAGTCTAATATGTCATCCAGAGTAATGATGCGCTTCTCATTATATTCTATGAGAAGCCTTGCCATCTCCCCTTTTACTTTTGCAGGTGAGGTTGTCTTTCTTTCACCGACTGTATTTGGTCTCATCTTATACTCACCTACACGAAACCAATCCTTTCTGCTATCGGATGTATTGCTCTTAAGAATTTTATGGCAGGTCTTTATTAATTCTTCGGACAATTCATCATTAACATGATCAAGAATATAATCAAAGCATCGAAAATGATTTACCGTCTCTATTATATCATCTACCGATATAAGCTCATCTTCTTCCACTGCCAACGTGTTCGTTTCATAAATATATCTTGTCTGTTCTTCAGACAAGCGGCTGCCTTCTATATGATTAGAATTATAGGCAAATTTTATCTGGCTTGTATGATAAAGCCCTCCCTTTAGCTTCATTTCCTTTTCTTCAAGAAGTAATGCCAAAAGCTTATTATTATGGGAATTATCAGGCTCATAATGCAATATATCACCCGGCTGGCAGGCTAATTCCTTGCATATATCCTCTATTACCTTTAATGATACCGGTTCATTTTTCGCCAGCTTGGCTATTGTTGCTGATGAGAGTCCAAGTCTTCTTCGCAGTTCCGTTTTTGATATTTTTCTTTCTCTAAGCAATTGAAACAGGCCATCATATTTAATTCCCAAAATAATCACCCCATAATCATATTATACCCATTATCTTTATGTTTGTAAACATTTATAAGATATAAATTTATCTTCGTAAACATAGGTGACAAGAGGGCATAAGAGAAATGGGTAGTGTCACCTTGATGTGTTACACTACCCACGTCCCTTGTGTCAAGCTACGCGCCTCTATGCACCCTCTGGTTTATGTGCGAACCTTTGTTATCATGTATCCCTGGCACAAGACTCATTACATGTAATCCTTCATATAATCTCCATGAGCCTCGATTAAATCATCACACATTTTTACTATATCATCTATGGAAAGCTCTGCTGCCGTATGGGGATCCAGCATGGCCGCCTGATATATATGCTCCCTCTTTCTTGTTACCGCTGCTTCAATCGTCACCAAATGAACATTTATATTAGTCATATTCATGGCCGCCAGCTGTACCGGAAGCCTGCCTACATGACACGGATGGATTCCCTGAGCATCCGCAAGGCAAGGCACCTCAACACAGGCATCTGCCGGAAGATTATCAATGAGCCCGGTATTTAAGACATTGCCGCCAAACTTGAACGCCTTATTGGTTACTACAGCCTCCATAATATATGATGCATATTCGTTAGACCTGGAATGAGTTATATTACCATTGTCAAGAATACGTTTTTTCATTTCCTCCCATCCCTTAATCTGGTAAATGCATCTTCTTGGATATTCGTCCAGAGGAATATTATATCTGTCAATCAGTTCAGGATATTTTGACTTGATGAAGAAGGGATTATATTCAGCATTATGCTCACTTGATTCGGTACAGTAATAGCCAAGGCGTTTTATGTATTCAAATCTGACCATGTCATAATGCCTTTCTGTAT
>JAAZDK010000137.1 GCA_012512855.1 Clostridiales bacterium | reverse complement strand
CCTTCCACCCGCCTGCTGTATTGCTCGATAAAATGCGCGCATAATTCAATACCGCCTCTAACTTCGCATACCAGGAAGGCCTCATCCGCCAGATAATCCGCAAGTACATGAGCCGCTTCCACCTGCCGCTCTTTACCTGCAGGAAAAACCACCAAACCGTGAGAAGCCGTCAATTTGCAAAACAGCAGATAAACAGCCCCATCATCAACCACGCTGCCAAAGCTTAAATCACCTGTACTTATTTCCATATCCATAAATATATAGTATAAAAGGGACTGACCGGCCGCTTCCTTCTCCAGCAGAATTTGCATGTATTGATTATAAAATGCGCTCACATCATAAAATTCTATAACCCTCATCATTATCCTCCTTAAAGCAGCATATTATTAATTTTCCCGTATTTACCTGTTTTAAACTTATCTAGAGCAAATATGCCAAGATCAATAAGGGCGAAAAAAAGCATTTGCAAAAACTGCAAATGCTTTAAAATCTCATTATGTTTAGAATTTACTTGTTATTCTTCTTTTTTGAAACCAGAACTGCTCCACCGATAACAGCAGCTCCGCCGGCAATAGCTAATACCATCAGGGATGTATTAACCTTTTTTGTCTCTGTATCTAGCTTTACCGGTGCGCTTTCAGCTGCAAGTGTTCTTAAACGCTCCTCCTCTGCATCAGCTGAGGCGCCTACGCTGGTAATCTGTATCTTTAATTCTTCATCAGAGCTTATTGGTTGATCCGGATCTGCTATCTCATTTTTGCCTGCCAAATCAGAATCTGATGCCGTAAGCGCATCCCCATCAGTATCTGCCACAGTGGTGTAAAAAATTAATTCTTCCTCAGGTGGTACTGTCTCATCTGATGCAGCATTGCCGTCCGTACCACCGCCTGCCTCAGCAGTCTCACCCGAACCGATGTTGGCTATACTAACACCTTCATCTGGAGCAATAAGCTCCTCAGTTCCCATCAAGGACCTGTATTCAGGCTTAATTTCAGTAATCTGAGCCTTTACTTCAGCCTCCTGATCTGTGTTCAACTGCGCAAATACAATATTTGATGACAATAATGCCATGCCTAATCCCATTACAACCGCTTTTTTCAGATTTGCTCTAAACATCTCTTTACCTCCTAATAAGTCAGCGTCAATTTCATCAATTTTATTCATAAAACCATATCGTCGACGATAATCTTTTGCTTGTACAGAAAGCTTCTTACGGGCTTCCTGTAACAAATACTCTTTTCTTTAGCTGTTACATCAATTAGACGCTCGCCCGAAAAAAACAGTTGCATGAAAGATATGGGAATTCTGCCTAATTCGGAAGCTTATCTCATATAATTATATGTAATTAAAATATATCACCCGAATTCAGAATGGGTGAAACCTAACATACATTATTCAGGATTGGAGGAGCTATGGGGAATATTTCGGAAGACATTGTAATGTTTGAACACAGATTTTGGCTGCAAATAATGGGAGATCATGCAAGAATCATATTCCTCTCCCTTGCACCAACGGAATCGGAATACATAATGACAGCACAGAAATTCATCATCTCACTGGATGAGCTGCTTAAGCAAGCCCAGAATCCACTTTCACCTGAGGAAATGTTCAGGTTTAACCAGGACGCCCTGGCCCTAATTAAGCTTTTAAGGGAATTCAAGCTGGAGCTGCTTAGAATGTCACTAAGCTCGGATTTGAAGTCGCACTTATCTCCTACCCATATTAATGACATGGTTAATGAGCTTGAGGAATATTATCTAGTGCTAAAAACAATCAT
>JAAZDK010000136.1 GCA_012512855.1 Clostridiales bacterium | reverse complement strand
GCAGTCAATCCGTTTTAGCGCATAAGCAAGCTCCAGTGCATATGCGCCTTTTAGTTTAGCTGTCCCTGCGTATCCAAAAGAACAGTCTTCTAAGTAATCCGATGCCTATACCGTATGCTATGCTCAGCAATGCCGCTATTATTGTGTAAATAATTGAGAAATGCAGGCAGTCGAAGTATACCATCAGATCCTGCAGGGTCAGGATATCCTTTATGAAAAATAGTGCTGTTATCATTGTAAAGTAAGTGAGCAGGTCAATCACAAGGGCTACGCTAACCGGTATACCGGTTTTCCAGTAAGCTGCTATATTGTATGCAGCTGCACCCAAAAAGCCAGGTATGATTAGCAGGAGGAATAAATGGAATAATTCAATAAATGTCATACACATAACTCCTTTACTTTGTTATTCATTATAATATATGAATCGGTAAAGGAATTTGCTACTTGTATGTCGAAAAATGTATATTGACCTCCGGCCTGATAAAGCGGGCTTTTTGCCTTCATTTGATATTTTTATAATAAAATATTGCCAGTTGGGTTCTGTCACGCAGATTAAGCTTGTCAAGGATCGTACTGATATTGTTCCTTATGGTTCCTTCACTGAGGAATAGCTGCTCGGCTATTTCCCTATTGGAGAGGCCTTCTGCAATTTTTTTAATGATTTCCAGCTCCTTATCGCTTATACCGTATTGCCTGATCATTTTTGCTTCACCGGTCCGTCCCAGAAGGTTTGGCAGCTTGGTTATAATTTCATTGCCGAATACATTTTGCCCTGCATATACAGCCTTTAAGGCAGGCAGAAGGCTATCAAAGTCCTGCTTCAGCATATAGCCCTTGGCGCCAATATGTAAGGCCTTAATGATATAGTCATCATCCAGGAAGGTGGTAAGGTAAAGGATTTTTGCTCCCGGATACCGGCGCAGTATTTCCTCGCCGGCCTCAAGACCGCTCATTCCTTCCATACGTATATCCATTAGGAGGATATCGGGCTTTAGCTTCATGTAAAGCTGGATTGCTTCCTGGCCGCCATAGCCGATTCCGGCTATGCTTACCTCCGGATCCGAAGACAGAATTATTTTTAAGGAGGAGCAGACCAGCTTATCATCATCAACAAGCAATATTTTCATGTTAATCCTCACTTTCCTTTAGCATCTCATATATCAAACGCTTTTCCCGGATTGCGGTCTTATGCGTCAGCTGCCTGTGCCGACGGTTTGTCAGCCTTCTTTTTTGGGAACAGATATGAATATTCTGAATCCATTGTCTAAGCTTATATTGAGTATTCCTCCAAAGCTGCTAACCCGTTCGGCAATATTGTGCAGCCCCATCCCTTCAGAGAAGGAGGCGCTCTCAACTTGTCTTTTCAAGCTGGCATATTTGTCATCACTTATTGTGCCGTTGTCCTGTATTATAAGCTGATACATGGCCGGGTGCTCCCTTAAAATAAGCGAGGCCTTGCTGGCATTGGAGTGGCGGATAATATTGGCCAGAGCTTCCTTTATTATGAATATGAAGCTGAGCTTAAGCTGGAGGGAGGGCTGGTTTACTAAGCAATAGCTGTATTCCAGAGAACAGAAGCTAAAATCCCTGACCAGCTTGTTTAGCTCTTGATACAGATCTATTGAGTCGTCATACATGTTATGTATGCTGCTTCTGATTTGATCCATTCCTCCTGATAAGGATTCCTTAAGCTCGGTTAAGCCCAGCTTTAATGTATCATCGTTTGTAAGGGTAAGAAGCGCGCCTACCTGCAGCAGGGCTCTGGACAGCAGATGGCCTATATGGTCATGCAATTCCTTCGAAATACGGTTGCGTTCGTTGAGGGTTGCAAGATTTATTTCATT